>JALSGV010000023.1 GCA_026982565.1 Gammaproteobacteria bacterium | reverse complement strand
CTATACGTCATTCCCGCATGGGGTAAGCGGGAATCCAGTGGTTTTAACGACATGGATTCCGGCTCATTTGTACCCGCAGGGTGAAAATCGTGCGGAATGACGGGTATCCGGGGGCATGAGTAGTTACTGAACATATTGAATATCCTCCTGATGCTGATCAGCCGGCGCAGCACGACAATTGGGACACATCCTTGCTGAAGGTCTGCGCGCACAACTTGAGTCCTTCCACCATGGTGAGATAGGGAAACAACTGGGAGGCCAGTTCCTTGATGGTCATGCCGTTGTGAATGGCCACGGCAGCGGACTGAATGACTTCGCCGCCTTCCGGCGCCAGCACCTGCGCGCCCAGCAAGCGGCCCGTTTCCTTGTGCGCCACCAGCTTGATGAAACCCCGCGTATCGAAATTGGCCAGGGCGCGGGGGACATTGTCCAGGGTCAGCGTGCGGGAAAGCGTGGGCATCCCCCGGGCCTGCGCCTGCCGTTCACTCAGGCCCACGGTTCCCACCTGGGGGTCCGTAAAGACCACCGCCGGCATGGCGCTGAGGTCCAGTGTCTCATCGCCACCGGTCATATTGATGGCGGCGCGGGTGCCTGCCGCCGCCGCCACATAGACATACTGGGGCCGGTCGGTGCAGTCGCCGGCGGCATAGATATGAGGAACAGAAGTGCGCATATGCGGGTCGATCACAATGGCGCCATTCCGGTCGCTCTCGACACCGGCCTTGTCCAGCGCAAGGCGAGGGGTATTCGGCCGGCGCCCGGTGGCCACCAGCAGGGCGTCTCCCTGAATACGACCGTCTTCAGTCTCCAGAACAAACGCTTGGCCGTCATGCCGCACTGCGCGGGGCGCCGTGTGAGTCTTGATGCGCACGCCTTCCTCATCGAGAAACCCCTGCAGCGCCGCGCCAATGTCAGGATCCTCTTTGGAGAGCAGGGTGCTGCGCGCCAGCAGCGTGACCTCTGATCCCAGGCGGCGGAAGGCCTGCGCAAGTTCCAGCGCGACCACTGAACCACCCAGCACCACCAAATGATCCGGAAGGCGTTCGGCGAGCAGGGCCTCGGTCGAAGTCCAGTAGGGGGTAGCCCGCAGACCGGGAATATCCGGAATGGCGGGGCTGGCCCCGCTGGCGATAAGGATGCGGTCGGCGGTGATGATCCGTTCGCCGCCATCACTTGGTTCGACGACCAGCATATGGGCATCCTGGAAACGAGCCCAACCCCGTATCAGGCTGATGGCGGGGTTATTCTCCAGAATACTTTCATATTTCACATGACGCAGTTCCTCCACGCGCGCCTGTTGCTGTCTGACCAGCGCGGCGCGATCGACCGTGGGCTTACTGAGTGAAATCCCTGAGAAATCGTGGTGAGCCTGCAGATGGGCGATATGCGCGGCGCGGATCATGATCTTAGAGGGCACGCAGCCGATATTGACGCAGGTGCCCCCGATCACCTCGCCGCCTTCGATGACAGTGACCCGCGCGCCTTTTTCAGCGGATTTGATGGCCGCGGCAAAAGCTGCCGAGCCGGAGCCGATGATGGCGACATGCAGATTAATGGTATTCATTGGGCCTCTCTGAATTTTCCAGTTGCACATTCTAATGACCGTACCCAGGTACGGAGTCAAGGTGTTAAAATGCTTGACCTGGAGCTGACTCCAGGCAGTAAACTGCGTCCCTGGCCCCAAGGCGATTCAACTTCAGCCGCTGATGAACCCCCTTAGTAAAGGGTACACCATGAACCTCTATAGCAAACCAAATACTACCGTTATATTTTTCCTGACCGCGATCTACTGTACGGCGTCCAATGCCCACGACCCGGTATTCGGCCTGGGTCCCCACACGCTCTTCAAAGGGGCTACCGAGGTGCATTTCGGGTTTGATCGCAGCGTGGCGGGGAACAATAAGCTGACGCTGTCTACGCTGGAGCTGGCCTATGGCCTGACCGGTAACTGGACCGCCCGCCTCGAACTGCCCTATGAAGACCGTGACGGCGGCGCCAATGGCACCAGTGATATAGGATTTGCGACCAAGTACCGTTTCTGGCGCCGGGACAGCCTGGGAGTACAAGAATCGTCCAGCGCCTTTCTCAAGGTCAAGCCAAATACAGCGGGTAACAATAGAGGCACAGGAACGACGGATTCCATAGTGGGCCTTGCCTATGGTTACGAAAGCCGCAAGTGGTACCGCTGGGCGGCCGTCCGTTACCGCTACAACGGTGAGACCCCGGGTAATTTGGAGCGTGGTGACAAGCTGCTTCTGGATCTGGCGGGCGGCATCCGCCTCAGACAAAGCAGCTATCTCGAACCGGACTGGGTGTGGATGCTGGAACTGAATGGCGAAAGAACCGCCAAGAACGAATTGAATGGCGACAAGGTGAACAGCAGCGGGGGAACGGAATGGTTTCTCTCCCCCGGCCTGATGTGGACACTGCGTAACTTCGCCATCAAGACCGGCGCGCAGTTGCAGGTGATCAGCGATATGAATGGCAATCAAGCTGAGTCAGACTACCGGGCCAGGATAGAATTCGAATGGCATTTGTAAGGAGACATGAAATGAAAGCAATACCGCTGTTATTGACAAGTGCCGTTTTGTTGTGGAGCGGCATGACAGTGGCGGCAGGCACACAATATGACCTGCGCGTGGATGGTCTGGCCTGTCCCTTCTGCGCCTACGGCATCGAAAAGAAACTCAAGAAGACCAGGGGAGTGACTTCGGTTGAAATCGACCTCGAACGCGGTGTTGTAGTGGTAAAAGCCGGGGAGGGCGCCAAACTCAATGAAGCGCGGCTCAAACAACTCGTCAAGGATGCCGGGTTCACCTTGCGTTCGATGACTGAAAAACCACTGCCCTGATATGCGCCCCGCAAAGATTCACATTCTGACAGCACGGCGGCTGCTCGTCCTGGTCAGTACAGCGATATTACTCTCATCCTGCGCCTGGTTTCCATCGGTGAAGGAGCAACCCTACAAGCTGGCGCTAAGCTGGGGCGAAAAGGGGAGTGATCCCGGGCAGTTCAACGACCCGACAGGGATTGCCGTCTCGGCGGATGAAATGTTCGTCTCGGACGCGCGCAATGGGCGCATCCAGGTGTTTGACTTCAATGGAAGATTCATACGTCAAATCGGCAAGCCGGGAGAGGGAGCCGATGAACTGGGGAGACCGATGAATCTTGCAATCGTCAATGACGAACTCTATGTGGCAGACTACTGGAACGACCGCATTCAGGTCTATGCCCTCGATGGCGCACACAGGCGCAGTATTGGCGCAAGCGGTTCTGGCCCGGGTGAGTTCAATGCGCCCGTTGGCGTGGCGGCAGGCCCCAATGGCGATCTCTATGTCGCGGACTTCTACAATCAGAGAGTTCAGCATCTGCGGCGGGATGGAAAATTTGTCCGGCAGTGGGGCATGACGGGCAAGACAGGCTTCAGGGCAGGGCAGTTCAATTATCCGACTGATGTTGCGCTGGACAACGGTGGCAGACTCTATGTCGCCGACGGCTACAACGACCGTGTACAGGTTTTCGAGCAGAACGGGGACTTTTCCCATAAATGGGGCGGCCCCTTTGCCATGAACATCTCCGGCCCTTTCATCGCCTGGTTCGCCACCGCCACGTCGATTGCAGTAGGACCCCAGGGGAATATCTTCGTGGCCGATTTCTACAACGACCGGGTACAGAAATTCACGCCGGGGGGGGCTTTTCTTACCGTCTTCGGCATCCGGCCAGGCGGCCCCGCCCATACGGCCATTGCTGTTGCCGTGTCAGCGGAGGGGGCTGTCTTCGTTGCCAATTTTGATCTTCATCGCGTGGAGAAATGGGTTGCTGACTAGGGAAACTGACAGGCATATGGCAAAGGAAAATATGATTCCACTGATCACGGCCAAGATTATTTGCTGTGCTGCCTTACTGTTATTCTTTTTTGGCGGGGCCGGTTTGTTGTCCGGCATGAGCACAGGGAACATCATCCTTATCGTCCTTGGCCTGCTTGTTCTGGCATGGGGCTTTTTCCTGTATCACCGAAAAAAACAGCGTCGTTGCAGTGATGGTGAAACTCAATGAGTGAATACAGAATCGGCCGGGTTGCGGATATGCTGGGAATGAGTCAGGACACCTTGCGCTACTATGAAAAACTGGGCCTGCTGCCGGGCATAGCGCGCTCGCCATCGGGTGTGCGTATCTACCGTGACCGGGATATATCCCGGCTGAGATTCATACAGCGCGCACAACAGATGAATTTTTCTCTGGCCGAAATAGGCGCCTTGCTGAAAATGCGTGAAGACCCGCAAAATGCCCGCGACAGTGCGCGGCGGCTGGCTTCTCGAAAACTCGGGGAAGTGGAGCGTCGCATCCGGGATCTGGAGACGCTGAGCAATGAACTCCGTCTGTTGCTGAAACGTTGTGTGGCCAGCAAAAATGGTTGCCCCATCATCTCTGGCATCGACGAAACTGACTAATCCTTTCGTCAAGACATCGGTTTTTTCTGGCTCCGAGAATCACAGCCTCATAAATATTTCTTTATTTTCATGATATAACGGCTGATACTATCAAGCCGGCATCCATCGCAGGCAATGGCTGAGTTATTACCCCCCTGGGTAAAGACCATCTCATTTATAAGGCAATAGGCGATCATTGTCGGCTTGCAAATTTGAGGGAATTAAGGACAGAATAGAGACCCTCGAAACCCTGCAAAAAACTGCAGCAACTGCCGAATCTCTGTCGGGCGAGCAAGAGGATGGATGTCCCATCATTGAGTGAGGGGCTGGACGAATTTATTAAGACAAACAATGAAACAGGAGAGTACGAACATGATGGAACACGATGCCCTGACGGGCAGTAGCAATACGATAATCGACATCGCCATCTGGGGCTCGATTATTATAGGCCTCGTATTTATTGCCTTCTATGCAGTCAAATATAACGAAAAATAGAATCCTGGAATAGTGGACAGGGATGTCAACGCTTGCCAATCGTGATCAACGCGTATTAGCGCGCACCCACTAACCCATATAATCCTTGCAGGCAGCGAGGCGTTGCGCGCCCATTCATTCCAAGAGCCTTGGCAGGTGCGGAGGAAATACCCAGCCATTCGTCCTTGTCACGGTTGTCGACCAGCTTGATGTCAGGCTGGTCGAGCGCCATTACTTCGCATAATGTATATTATGTTAAATATGAGGGGCTGGCGGACCATTCCTCCTGATGGCTGTATACCCACAGCGCCTCCTTCGCCTCTGGCTTGTTTAGGTCAATTGTTCAGGGTGTGTCATCCGGCACGAGAACACATATATCACGACCATACAGTCAACCTAGCCTCTCACAGGCAACGGATTGATATTTTTCTTGATATAAGCTTGATAAGACGATGGATCAAAAACGAATCGTCAAAGACAGTGATTGATGGTCGATGCTATAGACGTAGGCGACGTCTCCAAATTCCAGTCCCAGCATGGTCTTGCCATTGACAATGGTCTGTCCGAGGAAGCTGTTCTTGCCCACTTTCCACCGGATCAAATTAGAATTAT
>JALSGV010000022.1 GCA_026982565.1 Gammaproteobacteria bacterium | reverse complement strand
GACGAAATCCAGCATGCGCCGCTGACGCACGGGATCCGGCACCGCACCGTAGAGGCGGCTGGCAGCGAGCAGAGGATACTGACCGCGGGGGTCGAGTTCCAATATCCGCTCCAGCCAGGATTCGACACGGGCATAGTCCAGCGCCCGGAAAGGCAGGCTGATGCCAGGCTGGTTGTCGAAAATCTGCAACCACAGCATCAAAACCTTGGACAGCGCCAGCGGGTCGCCCATGCTGGCGAGGCGCAATACTGACGCCTGTGGCGGGGATGGCAGGTCCTCGGCGAGAGGCCGTGGTGGCGGCTGCAGTCCATGCCAGGCCAATTGCAGCAGCAGGCCCATTGCCACCAGCGCCAGCACCGGCCGGGGCACGAAGGAAACGGGGCGTTCCGTGGCAACGCGGCGCATCATATATTGCGGCGATAGAGGTCGAACAGCGCGACGCCGCTCAACAGCATGGTATAGACGGCAGTCTGGCCCAGCAGGGGTATGAGTTCAGACCACTGGGCGGCGGGATACAACAACCACTCCGTCCGCGTGAACAGACTCAGATCGGGCAGCATGAAGGCAATGCCATCGATCATGTATGACATCAACAAGGCCGCCATGCTGTGCTCATCGACGAGGGGGCCGCGCGCCATGAGCTGCGCGGATGAAATACTGCGCGCCAGCAGATAGAAAGCGACGACTGCGCTGAAGGCGGGTGTGACCTGATTGAACGCCATGACCAGCAACAAGCTGATGGCACATATTATGAAAAGCTCGAGTACCAGAGACAGCCCCCACAACAGTGCCTGAAACCACGGCGTGAATATGCTCAGTAATAAGGTAAAGACCGCCGCGGTCGCCACGGCAAGCAGGGCATAACCCACCAGCTTGCCGAGATAATAGGCGCTGCGTGGCATGGGCAGGGAGAACATCAACTCCACCACCTTGTCGCTGAATTCCCGGCTGATGCTGGTAACGATATACAGCGCAACAAGAAAGACCGCGCTGAATCGCAGCGCGGCGGCGACAATGGCGCTCTGGAGCTGCGCGGTCTCCGTAATGGCAACCTGGGACAGGAACTGAGCCAGCCCAAAGGCCAGCAGGGTAATGATCAACAGGACCGGTGCATAGCGGGTGCGCAAGGCCTCGATCATGGTAAACCTGGCTATGACAGAAATATTCCTGAACGACATGATCTCGATATCCGGTCCATCCATCAGGGCAGGCGCCCTGCCGCCACCATGCGGTTGAACAATATATTGGGAGACAACCACACCACCAGGTCGTCGAACTCATTGCCCGCCACCGTGCTGTAGGAACGGCTGATATAGCAGTTGTCGTTGTCGCTGTTCTCCCGTTCGTCCCTGCTGCCGGCCGTAAGGCCATAATCGTTTTTTGCGTCGGTATAAAGCACTGCCGGCACATTGACGGCCACCTGCCCGCTGCCCGAGCACCCCCCTGACGCGCCATCATAGACCCGCAGGACACCGCTTCCCGCTCCCGTGGTGGCCAGGGTGAACGGTGTGGCGGTGGAGATGAAGGCGCCGTTCACCGCATAACCGAAGCTGCGACTCTGGTCCCAGGGATCGCCCGCCTGCACGCCCAGGGTTGCCCAGGGTAGGCGGCCGCTGTTGAATGCCGTATTGACCTGCCGGCAGCCGGCGAGGTCCTCCAGGCCATCATTGTTGGTATCCGGGCAGGGCAGGCGGCCGGTGCTCAATGCGAAACCGATCAGGGCCTCCTGCGCGGCCTGCATGGCCTCCTGGGCCACCGTGCGGCGTTCCTGTTCCACCCGCTTGGAAAGCGGCAGCAGCAGACCACCCAACAGGAGGCCGATGATGAGCATGACCACGGCCATCTCCACCAGGGTGAATCCTGACAATCGATGATGCTTCCCGGATTTATTCATGGACTGGCCTCTTTTTCATCACGGTGTCAGCGCCACAAACTGGTCATTGTTGGTGGATGCCGGCGCGAGACTCTCATATATATCGTCACCATCCGTGTTTTCCGCACTGTCGAGCAGGTCGGCAACCGCCGAGGGCGGGCGCGCCTGCCCCGGCAGGGACGCGCCTCCCGTGATGATCAATGCCGCCTTGTCGTTATCGGGCGCCGCCAGATTGTTCACCGTAATGAGACTGCCGGCGCCGTTGCACAAGGCGCTGCCCGCCGTACAGGGCGCCGCTACGGTGTAGTAAATAACTTCATTCCACCCGTTGGTGATGAACCAGGCGGGAAGCGGTGTGTTCCAGTTGGGCAGGCCGGCGCACGCCACGCCCGACCCCGGAATGAATCCCGCGCCGATGGCCAGGGGCAGGAGTCCCCTGCGCAGGGCGTCATCGCAATAATAATCGGGGCTATCCCCCAGACTGGCGGCGTAGGGAAAGAAACCGTTTCTTGAATAATAGTCCTGCAGTCGATCGGCTATCTCACCAGCGACGCGCCGTTCGACAAGCGCCATTAAATCCTGGCTGCTCAGGGCCAACAAACGGTCATTGAAGGGTTGCGCGCCCTGGCTGACAAAACGGTCATCGCCCGTCGTTGCATTGTCGCCCTCCAGGTAGGCGCGGGGATTATTACGGTTGGCCGCATTGCGGGCCTGGCCCGTCACGACTTCGCGGGCCGCGATGATGACGGCGGCGAAACCGGCCCGCCCGTCCAACACCAGTTGGCCGGTGGTATTGCTGTTGATGGGCGTATTGCCATTGGCGTGGAGGTTGCCGGACACGGCATACCACAGGCGTTCGCCGCCGCCATCACCCAAATCGTTCAGTCCCAGGGTGCGCCAGGGCAGCCTGCCCGTGAGGGAGACACACAAGCGGGATGCATAGTCGGCGACGCCGTCATCATCCACGTCCGGACAGGGCAACTCCCCGGGACGCGCCTGCGAAGCGGCGGCAAACCCGGTAAGCGCCTGCCTGGCCTGGGCCAGGGCAAGCGCTGTTTCGGTATCATTATGCCGTTGCCAGCCATTGTCGTTGAGGCCGCTGACCAGCAGCAGGGCGGACCCCAATATAATGATGGTCAACATTACCACGATGACCATGCCTTTCTGCCTAGCGGGCATGACCGCTCTCCCTGCCCGGCGTTTGGCCGCTTGTGATGGTTTCATAAGACTCATGGATGCGGCCACTGCCAAGCTCCAGTACCTGCCCCGGCTTCAACAGGGCGGAACGGCGCTGCCCGGCCGGCTTCACGGCCACGCGCTCGTCGCTGACCAGGCGAACCCGGACGCCCCTCCCGTCCAGCACGCTTTCCGCTGGCATTGCCCGGCCATTCACCCACACTATCTTGCGCCCGTCACTGCCCACGACAATCCCGTCTATACTCACGCGTGATTCCGTAATGGCGGCGCCCACCGCGGCAGGCTCCATGCGCTGCCCCGCAAGCACGCCGTCACGGCGCATCCTGTCCAGCTCCTGGCGTTGCCCCGCTGTCGTGAATAAACGTTCGAGACCCGGCGGCGACGCGGCCAGAAGGAGATCCACGGGCATGAAACCGCCCAAGAGGGGCAGACAACACAGGGCGATGAAACGGCGCATGGTCACATGGAATCCTCATCGAAATCATCATCTGTCCGGGTGCGGATGGTGAACCAGGACAACTTGCAGTCCGCCCGCAGGTTGGCCACACCGGGCAATATCTCATCCACGCCCTGGCGCTGCAGGGTGCAGCCATCCACCGCCGCCATGATATGGTCCACACTGTAGAGGCGATCCAGAAACACGAGCAGATCCCCTTCATGCAGGGCATCCACCTGTAAATCCATGGGGCTGACATAGACCTGGTAAGACCCGCTGTTGATGGCACGCATCCCGTCGTAGGGGCGTTGCTCATGGAGGCGGTACTGCATGGATATGATGCCGCTCCCGTCACCCGTGCGGCGCAGGGTTTCCAGCCATTGCAGGCGGGGTTCCTCACCGATGAAGCCCTGTTTCTCCAGAACCTGGTAACGGTCATAGAGGGTTTCGATGATGTGCTCCGCCTGGACGAGCTCCTGGTAATCCTGAACCAGCGCCTGAAACTTCCCTTCCTGCATACGTCTCTCGTCATTCATGGCATTGCGAAACTGCAGACTGGCGCCAATGAATATCAACGCCATGAGCAGCAGGCCAAGCACAAGCAACAGGGGTCCGCGCAGGGCGTTAAAGTCGATCTCAAAGGACTTTTTCATGGCTGCGCCTCATTCTGATGCTGACGGTGAATTTTGCGTTGTCGGGCCGCTGCTGCTTGCCAAAATACCCTTCCACTGTCGCCTCCTGGCTCACATTGAGGGGCAGGCTGAGTATCTCCACCTCGGCAATATCGGGCTGACGGCGCAGAACCCCGGCAAAGGACTCGATATTCTGATGGGCGCGCAGGTAGTTGCCATCGAAGGATTCGATCTCACCCTTGATGATGGCATACTGGTATGGCGCCCGGGATGCATCCTCATCGCCGAATGGCATGACGCCACCCTGAGGGTCGAGCGCTTCCTGTCGCGCTTCCTGCCCCGCGCTCACCCCCGCATCACTGCGCCAGGCTATTTCATGGAGCCGGAGGTCGGCAAACTGCCCCAGCCCGTGGCTGATATGCATCAGCAGAGGCCCAGGCCGCCCGCGCTGGTCGCGTATGAAATCCGCCACCCTGACGGCCGCCGCGATGTCCTCCGCGTCCACGGGAACAGCCGGCAGGCGGCTGGCCACGGCGTCATAGCGGGCCTGGGCCTGTTGGGCCAGGCGGGCCGACTGCAGTCCCTGTTCGCGAAAGATGAGGCCATCACTGACATTGACGCCACTCCACAACAATGCGCCAGCCGCCAGCGCCATGGTCGACGCCTGCAGTCCCTGGCGCAGGCGGTAAGTCTGGAAATGTTGCCGGTGACGCGCCTGTGCATAGATATTTTTGCATCGCGCCTTGTCCAGCAAGGAAACGAAAAGCCTGTCGCAGAATGCCTCGCCGGCGTCAATATTGCACCCCACCCTCTCGGCGACAAGCGCCACATCATTGAGGTGATAATGATTGGAGAGGCGTTCCTTCATTAGGGACCCGAGACCTGCCAGGTACGCCCCGCCACTGACGATGCAAACATCCAGTTTTTCATCCGGCCCAATAAAATGCAGGGACCCCAGATAACGCCTGGTCTTGTTTATTTCTTCACGGATGTATTCGGCATAATCCCCTGATAATACGTCCAGCGCCGGCCGCAGGCGGCTGAACCGGACCTGCCCCCGCTGCAAATAGCTCTGGCGCAGGCCGCCATTCCTGTTGTGCGTCAGCAGCAACACCTTGGTTTTTGAGAAGCCGAGCCGCTTGACGAGTTTCTCGCTCAGCATTGCCACGGAATGAATCCCGGCCAGCGGCATGGCCCGCGCCGACAGGTGTTCCAGCCAGTGGTTCAAACATTCGGGGTTGCCCAGGGCGCTGAACAGGACATTGTCGTCACGGCGCTTTTCCTTCTGCCTGTCCAGCACCCGGCTGTACCGGAAGTCGGATGAGCGAAACAGACGGGAGGCATGGCGCTGATGCAATGCAGTACGGTCGCGCCCTAGCACATGGGGGAGGGACTCGACGCGGAACTCCTCCTCGA
>JALSGV010000021.1 GCA_026982565.1 Gammaproteobacteria bacterium | reverse complement strand
GGTAACGATGATCTGATTTTATGAGAAGAATGCCTTATAATGACCGCTTACCTTGCTAAGGCGAAAAGACCAAGCTGATTGCTCGTATCCAAACTCACTACCGGTCGCTTTATCTGCTCCTTCTCCATGCCTGCTTCGCTCTCATATCACGTTCAGGTTATTATACCGCCTTCGCCATACCTGATTGGGGGCTTTTGCGACACCCTCCTTCAGGCAAAAGGTGACGGTTGTGCCGGATAAAGTGAAAGAATTCCAGTGAGTTGGGTGAGATTACGGGGATCGTGACCGGGGTTTGCGCCATCGTGACCGCGGATTCCGAAAAAAGGCCCGGAATCGGTCACGTTCGATCGTAATCGCCGGTCACGTTCCGTCGTAATGGGCGGTCACGTTGGGGTGGAATACGCATGAAGAGCGTAGTGCGGGAAATCCGCACGCTACGTTCTGTGGGAATCGGTGGCAGGCAACTGCCACCGATGACCCGGTGAGCGCCGGGTAACCGGCGCTCTTACCCGGATTGTGCCGAGAAAAGCTCGGAGCCTCGGGGGTGGGCACAAAATCAAGGTTTCCGATGCGGCTTTGGAGAAATTGAAGCAGACGGTGCGTAAGCTATGTCGTCGAACACGAGGCCATTCGATATTCCAGATTATCGCTGAGTGGCGCTATCGCTTTTACCCGGAACTCGGACAGTCTTGCGCGTGCGCCTCGGCGGCATGGTCTGTGACGGGCGGTAGTGTCGGGGCGCCAGCACCGTGTCGTGTGGCGGGCGGCTGTCATCGCGCCGCGGATAGTCCAGGGTGTAGTGCAGGCCGCGGCTCTCCTTGCGCGCCATGGCGGAGCGGACGATGAGTTCCGCCACCAGGGCGAGGTTGCGCAGTTCGATAAGGTCGTTGGTGACGCGGAAGTTGCCGTAGTAGTCCTCGATTTCCTGCTTGAGCAGCTCGCAGCGGCGCAGGGCGCGTTGCAGGCGTTTGTCCGTGCGCACGATGCCCACGTAGTCCCACATGAAATGGCGCAGTTCGTTCCAGTTGTGGGAGACCACCACTTCTTCATCGGAGTCGGTGACCTGGCTCTCGTCCCAGGGGGGGATTCCCTCCGGCGCCGCAAACGTCTCCAGGTTTTTCAGTATGTCACGATAGGCCGCGTCCGCGAACACCAGGCATTCCAGCAGGGAGTTGCTGGCGATGCGGTTGGCGCCGTGCAGGCCGGTGCAGGCCATCTCGCCGATGGCGTAGAGGCCGGGGATGTCAGTCCGGCCATGGAGGTCGGTTATGACGCCGCCGCACAGGTAATGGGCGGCCGGCACCACAGGGACTGGTTCACGGGTCATGTCGAAGCCGAATTCCAGGCAGCGGGCATGGACGGTGGGGAAGTGTTCCTTGATGAAGTCCGCCGGCTTGTGGCTGATATCGAGGTAAACGCATTCCGCGCCCAGACGCTTCATTTCATGGTCGATGGCGCGCGCCACGATATCACGCGGCGCCAGTTCGCCGCGTGGATCGAAGCGCGACATAAAGGCCTCCCCGTTGGGCAGCAGCAGACGGCCGCCTTCGCCTCGTACCGCCTCGGTGATGAGAAAGGATTTGGCGCGGGGATGATACAGGCAAGTAGGATGGAACTGTATGAATTCCATGTTGGCCACGCGGCAGCCGGCACGCCAGGCCATGGCGATGCCGTCACCGGTGGCCACATCGGGATTGCTGGTGTAGAGATAGACCTTGCCGGCTCCGCCCGTGGCCAGGGCCACTACCCGGGCGCCAAAAGTGTGCACGGTCTGTTCCTTGAGGTCGAGGATGTAGGCGCCGGCACAGTGGTTGTGTTCCAGTCCCAGCTTGCGCCCTGTGATCAGGTCGATGGCCAGGTGGTATTCGAATATATCGATGGCGGGGTGCTCCCGCGCCTGCTGTTCGAGGGTTTTTTCCACCGCGCGTCCCGTGGCGTCGGCGGCGTGTATAATGCGGCGGTGGCTGTGACCGCCTTCGCGGGTCAGGTGATAGTCTGAATTGCCGCTGACATCCGTTTCGCGGGTGAAGGGCACGCCCTTGTCGATGAGCCACTGTATGCCGTTGCGCGCCTGTTCGACGCAGTAGGTGACTGCTTCCCCGTCACACAGGCCGGCGCCGGCGGTCAGGGTGTCGGTGATGTGGGAGGTGAGGGAGTCATGCTCATCAAGGACCACGGAGATCCCGCCCTGGGCGTAGAGTGTGGCGCCCTCGGCGAGCGGTCCCTTGGAAATCAGGGCGATGCGCCCATGCTCGGCAAGGCGCAGGGCGAGGCTGAGCCCCGCGGCGCCGCTGCCGATGATAAGTACGTCGTGATAGCTTTGCCGTTGCATCCTCAGCTTTCCCGCAATATGAAGATAATATACTGACTGGCCTGATTTTTTCTGATAATATCAGAAAATAAACCGGCTTGCAGACGGGCGTGGAAAGCTGATGAAAAAATGTGGTTTTCCGTGGAACTTCGAGTCAACCGGGTGGTCTACTAAATAGAGCAAAGGTGTGGGCCTTTGTGGAGGGAAAAGCCCGGATGGGCGAGATAAATGTTGATAAGCAACTGGTCGAGCGCGTCCAGAGAGGTGACAAGAAGGCATTCGATATCCTCGTCCTGAAATACCAGCATAAGCTGGTTAAATTGGTATCTCGCTATGTATATGATTCCAGTGAAGTGCTGGATGTTGTGCAAGAGGCTTTTCTGAAGGCGTACCGGGCGATCCCCACGTTCAGGGGAGACAGCGCATTCTATACATGGCTGTACCGCATTGGCGTCAATACCGCGAAGAACCACCTGATTTCCCAGGGCAGGAAGCCGCCGCGAGTGGACGTGGACGCAGAGGAAGCGGAGCAATTCGAAGGGGAGTCGCAGCTCAAGGAATATGCGACCCCGGAGGGGCTGTTGCTCAAGGAAGAAGTGGAAGACACCGTCATCAAGGCGATTGACAATCTGCCCGATGACCTAAGGACAGCCATCACACTGAGGGAACTGGAAGGACTGAGTTACGAGGAAATCGCCGAGGCCATGGACTGCCCCGTCGGAACGGTAAGATCGCGGATTTTCCGGGCCCGGGAGGCGATACATCAGAAACTGGAACCATTACTGAAGTGACAACAAGGGTAAGCGAAATGCAGACAATAAAAGAAGAGCAAGTCTCCGCCCTCATGGACGGTGAGATGAGCCAGCAGGAAATGGATCGCATGATTCAGAATATGCGGGACAATCCTTACCTGAAAGACTGCTGGGATAGATACCACCTCATCGGTGACACACTTCGCCGGCGGCTGCCCGACTTCATCAGTACCGATATCCATTCAAAGATCTCCGCCGCCATCCAGAACGAACCCACTCACTTCTTGCCCCGCAGCACCAAACAGAAATCCTCAACCGGCCACAAAAAGCAAGCACTGGGGTTCGCCCTGGCGGCATCCGTTACCGCCATTGCCGTGGTGGGCGTGATGCAGATCGATGAATCCGCACAGGGCATTGCGCAGCCAGCCACCGTGGCTGCCGTGGACAGGAGTGAGACGGTCCAGGTGGCAGTCTCTGATACAATACAATCTGCACGGCGTGAAAGGGAAGTGGTCTATGCCAGCGTCACGACTGACCCAGGCATGGTTCACGCAAGCGTAGCCCTCTATAACCATACTGAAGATGCAAGGATGGACTATCCACAGGAAGCGGCAAACCTCTATGACTACCTGGTCAACTACAACGAATACGCACGGACGCGTTCCCTTCAAGGTGAAATGTATCCCGCCATTCAGCTGGTGGGCTACACGCCCTAGACTGCAGAGCCGTGCTACTGCCTGTATCGGGCGGTCACGGCCGTATTTTTCCCAATCATTATCGCCGGGACAGCACTGTCTCATCCTCTGGTAAGTCCTTTGCAATTCCCGAATTATGTTAATATGCATGCGGTGCTGTGCCTGTTGCGGCATAATGCTTTGGTCAGGTAATGCTGAAGCCTTTTATTTTTATAGATATTCAATAACTTGTTTAGAGAAGTTGCAGTCGTAAATGAGATGTGCCGTATTGGAATTTACCGATGATGGAACAGGAGTGCATGCGAATTTAGAGGTCAGGCAATGATCAAGGAAAATGCAAAGGTGGTCGAGCTCAGAGATGGGGTCGCGGTGGTTGAGACTCAGCGAAAAGTCGCCTGCCAATCGTGCGCCGTCAACAAAGGGTGCGGGACCGGGCTGATTGCGAGGGTGCTGGGCAACAAGCGCTTCTTTCTGGAGGCGCTCAACCCCGTACAGGCCCAGGTTGGCGAGGAAGTCGTCGTCGGCATCGAGGACAGGGCGCTGGTCTCCAGTTCCCTGCTGGCCTATGCCATGCCTTTGCTCATGATGCTTGCAGGTGGAATCGCCGGAGACCTTGTCAGCCGTTCATCGGGCAGTGGCAACGAGGCCGTCGTCATCCTTCTTTCACTGGGCGGCTTTGCTGCCGGCCTTTGGGTCGTCAGGCGCTTGTCAAATAGAATGGCAGATGACGCAAAATACCGCCCAGTGATTTTGTCCCGCCGGATTGAATCGCCCGTCGTCTTCTCATCTGCGCAGACGCCGGGTTCCCTGCATCAGTAATGAATTGATGAACGCATATCCAACTATTTTTACAGCAGGAGTTTGCACATGAAAAAAGCGTGGCCAGTAAGGGATTATCTACAGTATTTCACCTTTATTCTGCTTGTGACGGGCAGCAGCACCCTGTGGGCCGCTGCGCGGGATCTGCCTGATTTTACGGACCTCGTGGAGAAGGCGCGCGCCACGGTCGTCAATATCAGCTCGACACAGAAAATTACCCGTGGGCGTGGCTTTGGTCCTTTCAACGACCCCCACGGACGCAGACCGGAGACGCCTTTCGATGATTTCTTCCGCCGCTTTTTTGGGGAGGAATACGGTGACGGCGGTCCTGAGGAATATTTTGACAAGTCGCTGGGGTCCGGCTTCATCGTTTCCGAAGACGGCTATATTCTCACCAATAATCACGTCATCCGCGGGGCGGACGAGGTCATCGTAAGGTTGTCTGACAGGCGGGAGTTTGTCGCCGAGGTGGTGGGGACTGACAAACGCAGTGACGTTGCACTGCTGAAGATCGATGCCGAAGGCTTGCCTGTCGCCGAGATTGGCGATTCCAACAAGCTGAAAGTCGGAGGCTGGGTGCTGGCCATCGGCTCCCCCTTTGGCTTCGACTATACGGTCACGGCCGGTATCGTCAGCGCCAAGGCGCGCAGCCTGCCCAATGAAAACTATGTGCCCTTCATCCAGACGGATGTGGCCATCAATCCCGGGAATTCCGGTGGTC
Organism: Gammaproteobacteria bacterium; assembly: GCA_026982565.1. Classification (GTDB taxonomy): domain Bacteria; phylum Pseudomonadota; class Gammaproteobacteria; order SZUA-140; family SZUA-140; genus SZUA-140. The sequence goes on along the minus strand of JALSGV010000021.1, from coordinate 24,690 downwards.
CCCTGCTGAACATGGAAGGCGAAGTGGTGGGTATCAATTCCCAGATATACAGCAGAACCGGCGGTTTCATGGGGCTGTCCTTCGCCATCCCCATTGAGGTCGTCATGGATGTCGTGGAGCAGCTCAAGACCAGCGGGCATGTGGTGCGCGGCTGGCTGGGTATTCTCATTCAGGATGTCACCAGGGAGCTGGCGGAATCCTTCGGCATGGAGAAACCCATCGGCGCCCTGGTCGCAAGGGTATTGCCCGACAGTCCGGCGGAAGACGCGGGCATCAAGGTGGGCGACGTCATCGTCGAATACGACGGCCGTGAGGTTGAAAGCTCTTCCGCGCTGCCGCCCATGGTGGGAAGCACCAAGGTGGGTGAGAAAGTGAAGGTGAAAATCATCCGTGAGGGCAAGGCGAAGACCCTCAAGGTCAAAATCAGTGAGTTGCCGAATGATGATGAAATCAAGCTGGCCAGAGAGGATGGGGACGGCACCAGCGAGGTGCGCATCAAGCGCATCGACCTGGTGGTCTCTGATTTGACGGATGAGCAGAAGGATGCACGGGAAAACAAGAATGGCGTCTATGTCGATGCCGTCAAGTCGGGTCCCGCTTCCCGCGCGGGCATACGGCGAGGTGACATCATTCTCAAATTCAACGGTGAAGATATCGAGAGCGTCAAACAGTTCAAGGCGCTTGTCGAGGACGCGCCGGACAGCAAGCCGGTGCCGGTGTTGATTCTGCGCCGTGGCAGCCCCATCTTCCTGGCTTTGAAAATCGTCGAGGAGGAAAAGGAATAGCTTCCAGCGCCTGAGCAGACCATGCCTCGTTGAAAAGCAGTTGCGCTTGTACGGTTTGCCGTGCGGGCGCAGCTCTGCGCGCGCCTTAACAGGCGCCAGGCAGTATCTGCCGGCCGGCATTCATCAATCAATGACTGGATATCTTTGAAAAACCCATGCGCCATATACGCAATTTCTCCATCATCGCCCATATCGATCACGGCAAATCGACGCTCTCGGATCGCCTGATCCAGGTATGCGGGGGGCTGAGCGAACGGGAGATGTCGGCTCAGGTGCTGGATTCCATGGACCTGGAGCGCGAGCGTGGCATCACCATCAAGGCGCAAAGCGTCTCGCTGCAGTACCACGCCAAGGATGGGGAAAAGTATCTCCTCAATTTTATCGATACTCCCGGTCATGTGGATTTTTCCTATGAGGTCTCACGCTCCCTCGCTGCCTGTGAAGGCGCCCTGCTGGTCGTGGACGCCTCTCAGGGAGTCGAGGCGCAGACGGTGGCGAACTGCTACACGGCCATCGAGCAGGGCCTGGAGGTCGTGCCGGTACTCAACAAAATCGACCTGCCGACAGCCGAACCGGAACGGGTGATCACAGAAATTGAGGAGATCGTCGGCATCGAGGCAGGGGACGCCGTGCGTGTCAGCGCCAAGACGGGGGAGGGTATCGATGAACTGCTGGAGAGACTGGTGTCCCAGATTCCTCCACCCGAGGGTGATCCCGAAGCGCCGCTGCAGGCTCTGATCATCGATTCCTGGTTCGATAATTTTCTCGGCGTCATTTCCCTGGTGCGCGTGATGCAGGGCGCCCTGCGCAAGCGTGACAAGATCACCATCATGTCCACCGGGCGCGGTTACCAGGTCAACAAGACGGGTATCTTCACCCCCAAGCCCCTCGAGCAGGAAGTCCTGCGCGCGGGGGAGGTGGGCTTCGTCATCGCCGGCATCAAGGAAGTGGATGGCGCCCCCGTCGGTGATACCCTGACGCATACCGGGCGCCCGGCGGAGGCGCCGTTGCCCGGCTTCCAGGACGTGAAACCCCAGGTCTTCGCCGGCCTGTTCCCCATCTCGGCAGACGATTACGAGGCCCTGCGCGATGCCCTGGCCAAGTTGCGCCTCAACGACGCGGCCTTGTTCTACGAACCGGAAACTTCCCAGGCGCTGGGTTTCGGTTTCCGCTGCGGTTTTCTGGGCATGCTGCACATGGAGATCATCCAGGAGCGCCTTGAGCGGGAATACAACTTGAATCTCATAACCACGGCCCCCACCGTTATCTATGAGGTCGTCACGACCAAGAACGAGGTTCTCAAGGTAGACAACCCGGCCAAGTTGCCTCCACCGGGCGCCATTGCCGAGATCCGTGAGCCCGTGATCCAGGCTGATATCCTCGTGCCATCCGACTATCTGGGCGCGGTCATCAATCTTTGTATCGAAAAGCGTGGTGTCCAGAAAAAAATGCATTATCATGGCAAGCAGGTCGCATTGACCTATGAATTGCCCATGAACGAGGTGGTCCTGGATTTCTATGACCGTCTCAAATCGGTCAGCCGGGGCTATGCCTCACTGGATTACACGTTTCTGCGTTTTCAGGCATCCGACCTGGTCAAGCTGGACCTGCTGATCAATGGCGAGTGCGTCGATGCCCTGTCCCTCATCGTACATCGTGAGCGGGCCACGCAGAAGGGCAGGGAACTGGCCGAGAAAATGCGGGAGCTGATTCCCCGGCAGATGTTCGATGTGGCGATTCAGGCCGCGATCGGATCGCATATCGTGGCGCGTGAAACCGTCAAGGCCTTGCGCAAGAATGTCACGGCCAAGTGTTATGGGGGCGATATTACCCGCAAGAGGAAATTATTGGAGAAACAGAAGGCAGGGAAGAAACGCATGAAGCAAGTCGGGGTGGTTGAGATCCCTCAGGATGCGTTCCTTGCCGTATTGCATACAGGTAAAAAGTAATGAATTTCGATTTTCAGGCAGTGATGGTCGTGGCGCTGGCCATATCTGGTGTGATCTGGCTGGTGGACGCCATCAAGTTTGCGCCGCGCAGGCGCCTGGCGCTGGCCAAGGCGGCGCAAACGGCCGGCGCCGCGCTGGACGACGAGACGGCCAACAAGGTGGCCAAGGAGCCCCTGCTGGTAGAGTACTCGCGTTCCTTCTTCCCCATCATCCTGGTGGTTTTGCTGCTGCGCTCCTTCGTTATCGAGCCGTTCCGCATTCCTTCCGCCTCCATGATGCCGACCCTGCTGATCGGGGATTTCATCCTCGTCAACAAATATGCCTATGGCATGCGCCTGCCCATCGTCGGCACCAAGATCGTCGAAGTGGGTGAGCCGAAGCGCGGTGACGTGGTGGTGTTCCGCTTTCCCAAGGACCCTTCCATCGATTACATCAAGCGGGTCATCGGGCTGCCGGGTGACAGGATCGCTTATTATAATAAAATGTTCTTTATCAATGGCGAGCCGGCGGAGCAGAAGTCCCTGGGCCTGTATACGGGGGTGGGGGCGGGGCTGTCCATGTCGGGCGCCAGCCTGCGTGAGGAGACCCTGGACGGCGTCAAGCACCAGATCCTGATCCAGACCAACCGCAAGCTGGTGGAGGGCGAGTTTGTGGTGCCCGAGGGCGAATATTTCGTCGTGGGTGACAACCGGGATAACAGTAACGATAGCCGCTTCTGGGGGACGGTACCCGAGGAAAACCTGGTGGGGCGCGCCTTCATGATCTGGATGAACTGGGATTCCAGCAGCGGTGGCGTGACCTGGGAGCGCATCGGTAACAGTATCAATTAAACACGACTGGGGGAGCAGAGAGCATGACGCAACAATACAATAAAAAAGAAGCGGGACTGACTGGCCTGGGATTTATTTTCATACTATTGATCCTGGGGTTTTTCGTTGCACTGGGGTTGAAACTCGTTCCCGTCTACCTCGAATACTACAATGTCACGACTTCCCTGCAATCCCTGGAGAAAGAGGACAGTGCCGCGCTCTCCGGCAGCGAGGAAATCAAGACGCTTCTCAAGAAGCGTCTGGAGATCAATGACGTCACGCATGTGACCGACAAGGATATTTCCATTGAGAAGAAAGTGAATGGCGCCATCGTTACCGTGGAGTACGAGGTCAGAAAGAACTTCATGGGGAATGTGGATATCGTCGTGAGCTTCAAAGACAGTGTAGAACTGGCTGGCAGTTGAATACGGATTACCACCGGCTTTGTAAAAGGCTCGGCTATCAATTCAATGATCTGCGGTGGCTGAAAGCGGCGTTGAGCCACCGCAGCACGGGTAGAAACAACAATGAACGGCTGGAGTTTCTCGGTGACGCCATCTTGAGCGCCGTCATTGCAGAGGCCCTGTTCCAGCAATTTCCCGACGCGGACGAAGGGGTCCTCAGCCGTCTGCGCGCCAGCCTGGTGAAAGGGGAGACACTGGCGGAACTGGCGCGGCAACTGGAACTCGGCGAGTACCTGTTGCTGGGTTCGGGGGAGATGAAAAGCGGTGGTTACCGCCGCGACTCGATTCTGGCCGGTACCCTGGAGGCCATCATCGGCGCTGTTTTTCTGGATGGTGGCCAGGGAGAGAGCCGCAAGCTCATACATACCATTTTCCGGGAGGAACTGGCGGGAATTTCACCGGACAAGGTGGTCAAGGACCCCAAGACACGCCTCCAGGAATACCTGCAATCCTGCAAGAGCGCCCTGCCTGTCTACAGTGTTCAATCCATCGAAGGCGGTGGGCATGAGCAGGTGTTCACTGTGGACTGCTTTGTCGATGCCCTGGATGCGCGGGTGACGGGCCGTGGCAGCAGCCGTCGCAAGGCCGAGCAGGATGCGGCAGCCAGGATGCTGGAAAGAATCCAGGACTGACTGGATACTGGGTTATGAGTGAAACACGCCAACTGAGACATTGTGGTTATATCGCCATCATCGGGCGCCCCAATGCCGGGAAATCCACGTTGCTCAATTGCCTTCTGGGCCAGAAGCTCAGTATTACCTCGCGTAAGCCGCAGACCACCCGCCATCGCATCCTCGGCGTCAAGACCGAGCCCGAGGCGCAGATGATCTACGTGGATACACCCGGTCTGCACGAGGCGGGCAAGCACGCCATGAACCGCCTCATGAATCGCGCGGCCTTGACGGCCCTGCAGGATGTCGACGCAGTGTTGTTCGTGGTCGATGAACTGCGCTGGGGCGACGAGGAGAAATATATTCTCGATAAACTCCAGGGTATGAAAACGCCAGTCGTACTCGTGATCAACAAGGTCGATAAACTCCCTACCAGGGAGAAACTGCTTCCCCATATCGAAACACTGATGAAGCTATACGATTTCGCCGCCATCATTCCCATCTCCGCGCGCAATGGCAGCAATGTGGAGGCGGTGGAGGCGCAGGTAAAGGCTTTGTTGCCCAGCGCGCCCCAGTTGTTCCCGGATGACCAGGTGACGGATCGCAGCGAGCGCTTCATCGCCGCTGAACTCATCCGTGAAAAACTCATGCGGCGTCTGGGGCAGGAACTTCCCTACGCCCTGACGGTGGAGATAGAGCAATATTCCATGCAGAATGATGTCATCCACATCAGTGCTCTGATCTGGGTGGAGCGCATGGCGCAGAAAGCCATCGTCATCGGGAAGAACGGCGGCTTTCTAAAGGAAACCGGCAAGCAGGCCCGCCATGACATGGAACAGATATTCGGCCACAAGGTTTTCCTCAAGCTGTGGGTCAAGGTGAAAAAGAAATGGAGCGACGATGAACGCGCCTTGCGCAGCCTGGGATACAGCGAGTAATGGGTGATGCAGAGCCGGCGTATCAATCAGCAACCTGCCTATGTTCTTCACCGCAGGCCCTATCGCAACAGCAGTCTGCTCGTTGAATTGCTGACCCGTGATCACGGCCGTGTGGGCGTGATCGCGCGCGGCGCGCGCCAGCTCAAGTCCCGCTATCACGGCCTGCTGGCCCAGTTCCAGCCGTTGCTGGTTGCTTGGTCGGGCAGGGGAGAACTGGGTTCCATCGGCCAGGTGGAGCGTGACGGAACGGCCTTCCATCTGCATGGCAACAGCCTGGTCTGTGGCTTCTATGTCAATGAACTCCTCATGCGCCTGATGCATCGCGATGATCCCTCTCCCGCCATTTTTTACGCCTATAAACAAGTATTGGGAACCCTGGCGGATGGGAAGGTTGGCAATGAGATTGCACTTCGCCTGTTCGAGAGAGACTTGCTCGAGGCTTTGGGCTACGGATTGGCGTTGGCATTCGATGCCGAAACAGGCGAGGCAATCCGGCCTGAGAGCGTATATAATTATTTTCTCGACAAGGGCCCGACCCTTGCCAATGGCGGTACGACCTCCCGGGGCGGTGTGGAGACAATCAGGCTTCGTGGCAGCAGTCTGACCGCCCTGGCGCGGGGCGAGCTGGATGATATCGATACACTTAAAGAGGTCAAGCGCCTGACACGCATGACTTTGGGAAGGTTGCTGGGGAATAAGCCACTCAACAGCCGCAGTCTGTTCCGGGAACGCATCACCGCGGGAACCAAGACGGCAAACATTGAATCATAAAAGCCCATACAACACGGGAACGAGGCATCATGGTATTGAAGCAGGCGCAGCAGGACATCTTATTGGGCGTCAACATTGACCACGTCGCCACCCTGCGCCAGGCGCGCGGCACGCTCTATCCCGAGCCCATACAGGCCGCCCTGGAGGCCGAGCAGGCAGGGGCCGACAGCATCACCCTGCACCTGCGCGAGGACCGCCGTCATATCCAGGACCGCGATGTGGAACTGTTGCGGGATATTCTGCAGACGCGCATGAATCTGGAAATGGCCATCACGGATGAGATGCTGGCAGTCGCTGAACGCATCAGTCCGGCAGACTGCTGCCTGGTGCCAGAACGCCGTGAAGAACTGACCACGGAAGGCGGCTTGGATGTGGCCGGGCAGGAGGCCCGCATACGCGACGCCTGTACCCGCCTGGGTGAAGCGGGATGCCGGGTATCCCTGTTTATCGATGCGGATCCCCATCAGGTCGATGCCGCCGTGCGCGCCGGGGCGCCCAATGTCGAGATACATACTGGCCACTATGCCGACGCCCCCGATACAGTAAGCTGTGAAAAGGAATTCATGCGCATCAAACAGGCCGTCGCCCATGCGGCCGAAGCCGGTTTGCAGGTCAATGCCGGTCATGGCCTCAATTATCACAACGTGGAACCCATTGCCGCCATGACCGCCATCAGGGAGTTGAACATCGGCCACGCCATCATCGCGCGCGCGCTGTTCACCGGCTTGCAGGAGGCGGTCAGGGAAATGAAAAGGTTGATGCGGGGCGCGCGGCCGTGATTTTCGGTATCGGCGCCGATATCGTGGAAGTCGGCCGTATGGAAAAAAATCTGGCCCGTTACGGCAACCGCTTCGCGCGGCGCATCTTGACAGACCGTGAGTACCTGGAGTTCACCCGCAACAACCATCCTGCCCATTTCCTGGCAAAGCGATTTGCCGCCAAGGAGGCCGCGGCCAAGGCCTTCGGCACCGGTTTCCGCAATGGCATGACCCTGCGCCATATCGCCGTCACGCACGACGACCAGGGGCGTCCCATGCTGGAGTTCAACGGCGAGGCGGAAGCCTATCGCCGTCATTGCGGCGTGAACGAGAGCCATCTCAGCCTGTCCGATGAACGACGCTATGCCCTCGCGTTCGTGACCTTGGTCAGGTCAAATCATGATGTCTAGCCGACGAGGGCGGTCAGGCCGAACAGGGTTAACGATGACCTGAGTTACACAGCACAATCCGCTCGGCGCTGATTTCACGCCTGAACCGCCCCGGGTTTGCCGGAGGCTCTATTTCTTGAAAGGAAGTGGTAGGGACAGATCAAGAATGGGTCAACAGGAAAATGACTAGGACATGAGAGGCTCAGTCTTGCATAACCAGTTGAGTTTATTGGAAAAATATTGGTAGCGGGGGCAGGATTTGAACCTACGACCTTCGGGTTATGAGCCCGACGAGCTACCAGACTGCTCCACCCCGCATCAATCTGGGCTGCATACTAGCAACAATGTTCCTGGCTTTCAAGCCTAAACCCGTGCTCTATTTCTTTCATTTGATACGAAAAATTGCCAGTGTTTATTTGGTTGCTTCCCCAATCAACGGCCGGTTTTTTATGTTATTGCAATTGCTTATGTGTCACCCTATAATGTGCCCCGGAGAACCGGGTCCGGATCGTGAGAGCTGGAGCGAAAGTCAACCCCTTTTAGGGGTTTTTTATTCGCTGCAGTCAGTGTCATGTCAAGGCTCTATTGTCGCATTCAGTTGGTCTGCCTGCGTTCCTGGTGAGGCGCAGCTCGCAGCGAAACCCCACGGGAACGCTGAATGCGACAATTGAGCCTTGACATGACACTAGGGCGAGGCTGGAAAAGGATTGGAGCAGCCTGTATGAAGCTGCTGACAGTTATTCTGACAGGTGGGCCTTGGGCCCATTTTTTGTTTCAGGTTTCAGGGTTTTGAGATGACTTGGCGTTCCAATGAACAATTGACGCAACTGCTGCGGCCGGCTGTCGAGATGCTGGGTTATGAGCTGGTGGGAATTGAATATTTTCCCGCTGGCAATCGCCATATCTTGAGGGTCTATATAGATAAGGAAGGCGGCATCACCGTCGAGGATTGTGAGTGCGTCAGCCGCCAGGTGAGCAGCTTGCTGGATGTGGAGGATCCTATCAAGGGACATTATACACTGGAAGTTTCATCTCCGGGGCTGGACCGGCCATTGTTTACGGCGGCGCACTTTGTGAGGTTCAGCGGCAGCCGTGTAAAGCTGCGCACTTTTGCGCCGTTAAACGGAAGGCGTAATTTCAAGGGGGTCCTGCATGGCATGGAGGATGGCCAGGTCTGCCTGGAGGTGGATGGCGAGCAGGTGCTGCTGCCATTGGAAGATATTGAAAAGGCCCGCATCGTGCCGGGTATATAGTGGAAACTGGTATATAAATTGGATAGTAACCTGACTGTTGCTGGCGGATGGTAAGCAACGGTACCGATGTAATCAGAGGCGGTTGAAATGAGCAAAGAGATTCTACTGGTAGTCGACGCGGTGTCCAATGAAAGGGGCATCGACAGGGACGTGGTGATCAGCGCCATAGAGTCAGCGCTGGAAGCGGCGACGAAGAAACGCTATAGCGGTGAAGTAGAGATCCGCGTCTCCATCGACCGCAAGAGCGGTGAATACCAGACTTTCCGCCGCTGGCTTGTGTTGGACGAAGAGGAAGAACTGGAGAACGAAGAGGCCCAGGTGACGCTCGAGCAGGCGCGCGAGCAACAGCCGGACATCCAGCCTGGTGAGTACATCGAGGAAGAAGTGGAGTCCGTCGAGTTCGGGCGTATTGCGGCGCAAACCGCCAAGCAGGTCATCATTCAGAAGGTGCGCGAGGCGGAGCGGGCCAAGGTGGTCGAGCAGTATCAGGACCGTGCCGGGGAACTGGTGACGGGCATCGTCAAGCGCGTCGACCGCGGCAATGTGATTCTCGATCTGGGTGGCAACGCAGAAGCCATTATCACGCGGGACGAACTCATTCCCCGAGAGGCCGTGCGCCCCGGAGACCGCCTGCGCGGTTATCTGAAGGATGTGCGTTCAGAGGTGAGGGGGCCGCAGCTTTTCATCAGCCGGGTTGCTCCGGAACTGCTCATCGAGCTGTTCAAACTGGAAGTGCCCGAGGTCGGCGAGGGGCTCATCGAGATCGTCAGCGGCGCCCGCGACCCTGGTTCCCGGGCCAAGATTGCGGTCAAGACCAACGACCCGCGCATCGATCCCGTCGGTGCCTGTGTCGGCATGCGTGGCTCGCGGGTGCAGAGCGTATCCAATGAGCTGGCGGGCGAGCGCATCGACATCATCCTGTGGGACGAGAACCCGGCCCAGTTCGTCATCAACGCCATGTCGCCCGCGGAGCTGGAGTCCATCGTCGTCGACGAGGACAATCACAGCATGGACCTGGCCGTGGCGGAAGAGCACCTCTCCCAGGCCATTGGCCGCGGTGGGCAGAATGTGCGTCTCGCCAGTCAGTTGACCGGCTGGGAGCTGAATATCATGACCGAGGCGGAAGCCGAGGAGAAGAGCGAGGCGGAGGCGGAGGCCCTGAAGAAGGTTTTCATGGAACAACTGGATGTGGACGACGTCATAGCCACTATATTCGTGCAGGAAGGTTTTTCCAGCATCGAGGAGATCGCCTATGTGCCCATCCAGGAACTCATGGCCATCGAGGAATTCGATGAAAACATCGTGCAGGAACTGCGCGACCGCGCCCGCGATGTTTTATTGACCCGGGCCATTGCCAGCGAGGAGAAAGTGGGTGAGAATGTGCCCGCTGAAGATCTTCAGGCGCTGGACGGCATGGATGAGACCCTGGCCTATGAACTGGCCTCCAGGGACATCATCACCCAGGAAGATCTGGCGGAGCTGTCGGTCGATGAATTGATGGAAGTGGAAGGGATGGACGAGGAGCGTGCCAGCAAGCTGATCATGGCGGCAAGAGCGCCGTGGTTCGCTGATGAGCAGCAAGGGTAGAAACAGAGCAGTCAGGCAACAATATTCTGGAAGATTATGGCAGAAGTCACCGTAAAACAACTTGCTGATGTAGTGGGTATCCCGGTAGAACGTTTATTGACGCAACTGGGAGAGGCCGGCGTGCCCATTACCGATGTTGATCAAACGGTCACTGACAAGCAGAAAATGGAATTGCTGACCTTCCTGCGCAGCGCCCATGGCAAGGGCGAGGTCGGCAAGGAAGGCAAGAAGATCACCCTACGCCGCAAAACCGTGGGCGAGTTGAAGCAGGGCGGCGCCCAGGGCAAGGTCAAGGCCAAGGCGCGTAAGATCAACGTGGAGTTCCGCAGCAAGCGGACCTATGCCATGCGCAGTGATGTCATGGCCGAGGAAGCCGCGCGCATCGAGAAAGAGCGCCAGGAGGCCGAGGCCCGCCAGGCCCAGATCGAGGCCCTGCTGAAGAAGGAGGAAAAGCCGGCGCCACAGCCAGCCCCGATAGAGAAACCCGAGCCCGGACCCGAAATCGAAACAGCACCCGAGGCGGAGGCCAAGGAAGCAGCGGCGCCGAGTGAAGCGCCCGCGACAGAGACTGTGCCGGAAGCGCCCGCGGAGGTGGAGGCCAAGGCGTCTCAGTCCGCGAAGGAAGAGAAGGCTGCGCCCGCGCCCACAGCGCCTCAACCCGCCGCGGACAAGAAGAGCGGCCGGCGCAAGGACAAAGGGGAGCGCAAGACCAAGTATGGCCGCCAGGAACTGCATGTGGCCGCGGACAAGACCATTACGCGGCGCAAGAAAAAGACGCGCGCCTCATCCGCCGTCAAGATGGGGAGCGGCGCCAAGCACGGCTTCGAGAAGCCCACGGCGCCTATCGTGCGTGAGGTGGCCATCCCCGAAACCGTCACGGTGGCCGAGCTGGCGCAGAAGATGTCGGTCAAGGCGGCCGAAGTCATCAAGACCATGATGACCATGGGCAGCATGGCCACCATCAACCAGGTGCTCGACCAGGAAACGGCGGCCATTGTCGTGGAAGAGATGGGGCATGTTCCCAAGTTGATGCAGGAAAACGCCATCGAGGAGGAACTCATCCAGGACAGCGGCGAAGCGGCGGAAGCCCTGCCGCGCCCACCCGTCGTCACCATCATGGGGCATGTGGACCACGGCAAGACCTCCCTGCTGGATTATATACGCCGCACCAAGGTTGCGGCGGGCGAAGCGGGTGGCATTACCCAGCATATCGGCGCCTACCATGTGGAAACGGATCGAGGCATGATCACTTTCCTGGATACGCCGGGCCACGCCGCGTTCACCGCCATGCGCGCGCGCGGCGCGGAGATTACCGATATCGTCATATTGATCGTGGCGGCCGATGATGGCGTCAAGCCTCAGACCCTGGAGGCCATCCAGCATGCGCGCGCCGGCAATGTGCCCATCATCGTCGCGGTCAACAAGATCGACAAACCCGAAGCCGACCCGGACCGGGTCAAGCAGGAGCTGTCCCAGCACGATGTGATCCCCGAGGACTGGGGCGGTGACGTCATGTTCGTCAATATCTCGGCCAAGACGGGCCAGGGGATCGACGACATCCTCGACGCCATCCTGCTGCAGGCGGAGATCATGGAATTGAAGGCCCCCAGGGATATGTCCGCGCGGGGCGCCGTGATCGAATCCAGTCTCGACAAGGGGCGCGGCCCCGTGGCCACGGTGCTGGTGCAGAGCGGGACGTTGCGCAAGGGCGACATCATCCTGTCGGGGAGTGAATATGGTCGGGTGCGCGCCATGTTCGATGAGGGCGGCAAGACCATCGAAGAGGCGGGTCCTTCCATGCCTGTGGTCGTGCTGGGTTTGTCAGGGACGCCCAATGCCGGTGATGACGTGGTGGTGTTGCCGGATGAGCGCAAGGCGCGCGAAATCGCTCTTTTCCGTCAGGGCAAATACCGCGACGTGCAGTTGGCCAGCAAAAAGGCCGCCAAGCTGGAAGACGTGTTCTCCCAACTGGAGAAGGACAAGGTCAATTTCCTCAACATCCTCCTCAAGGCGGATGTCCAGGGTTCTGTGGAGGCATTGAAGGAGTCCCTTACCAAGCTGTCCACCGATGAGGTGGCGGTCAAGATCATCTCCAGTGGCGTCGGGGGGATCACGGAGTCCGATATCAATCTGGCTCTGGCGTCCAGCGCCATCGTCATCGGTTTCAATGTGCGCGCCGATGCCGTTGCGCGCCGCGCCGCGGAAGAGTCTGGCGTGGAGCTGAACTACTACAGCGTGATCTACGATGTCATCGACGATGTCAAGCAGGCCTTGTCGGGCATGCTGGCGCCGGAGATCAAGGAGGAGATCATTGGTTTGGCGGAAGTGCGCGACGTGTTCACCTCGCCGAAGTTCGGCACCATTGCCGGCTGCCTGGTCATCGAGGGGGTAGTGAAACGCCACAATCCCATTCGCGTGCTGCGCGACAACGTGGTGATCTATGAGGGTGAACTCGAATCCCTGCGCCGCTTCAAGGACGATGTCAACGAAGTCAAGGCAGGCACCGAGTGTGGCATCGGCGTCAAGAATTACAACGACGTGAAAGTCGGCGACCAGATCGAGGTATACGAGCGCGTCGAGGTCAAGAGGCAACTGTGATACGCGGGCAGGCCCCCAACGCGAGACGGCCGGGCCTGACGCGCCACATGTTCCACGCATAACCTTCATTCTTTTCCCCAGAGTATGCCCAGAGAATTCAATCGCATGTTGCGCGTCGGTGAGCAGATACGGCGCGAACTGTCCATCCTGATCCAGCAGGAAATCAAGGATCCCCGTATCGGCATGGTCAGCATCTCCGATGTGGAGGTGACGGTGGACATGGCCCATGCCAAGGTCTTTGTCACGGTGCTGGACGATGCCGCCAAGGCGGACGAGACCGTGCGCATTCTCAACAGGGCGGCGAAGTTTCTGCGCCATCAACTGGCCCACCGGGTCGTGCTGCGCGCCACGCCGACTCTCCATTTTTATTATGACCGCTCGGTTCAGCGTGGCGCAGAACTCAGTGAATTGATCGAGAAGGCGGTGACGGAAGACCGCGCCCACAAGGATTAATCAACGAAAGGCACATACTATCTCCATGAGACGCCGTAATCGCCGCAGTGGCAGAAATGTCGATGGCATATTGTTACTGGACAAGCCCGCGGGTATTTCCTCCAATGCCGCCCTGCAGGAAGTCAAAAAACTTTTTCAGGCGCGCAAGGCGGGTCATACGGGCAGCCTCGACCCCCTGGCGACAGGCATGCTGCCCATTTGTATGGGGCAGGCCACCAAGCTGTCCGCCTTTCTTCTGGAAGCGGACAAGTCCTATCATGTCATGGTCCAGTTGGGCGTCACCACTACCACCGGAGATGCCGAGGGGGATATTGTCGAGACGCGCGCCGTGGATGTGATCGGCAACGAAAAAATCATGCAGGTGCTGGAGCAATTCACCGGCGAAATCGAACAGATCCCACCCATGTACTCCGCAGTGAAACAGAACGGCACACCACTGTACAAGCTGGCGCGCCAGGGCATCGAGGTGGAGCGCAAGCCACGCAAGGTGTGGATACATGAATTGAAGTTGCTGAATCTGAGCGGTGAACTCCTGGAGATCGAGGTGCGCTGTTCCAAGGGGACTTATATCAGAACCCTGGCCGAGGACATCGGCGGGGCGCTGGGTTGTGGCGGCTATGTCAGCGCACTGCGGCGAAATTCGGTGGCGGGCTTTGCCATGGACGGCATGGTGACAATGGAGGCACTGGAGGCCGCTGCCCGAGACGGCCTGGAGGCGCTGGATAAGCATCTGTTTTCCATGGAGAGCGCCTTGTCCCACTGGCCCGGCGTGCAACTGTCCGCGGATGTGGCGTATTTTTTTCAGCAGGGGCAGCCCGTGTTCGTGCCCCAGGCGCCTTCCCGCGGTTACGTGAGGATCTATGAGGGTGAGGACCGTTTCCTGGGGGTGGGGCGCATCCTCGATGACGGACGCATCGCCCCCAAACGGTTGGTAAATTGCTGACGCGGTACGTAAACCCGGCATGCTCCCGGAGACGGAAATAATCGCTTGTATATTTAGAGGTTTAGCGGATAAAATAGGCGCTCATTTTTGTGGTTGGATAATTATCGTAGTTACAGGCAAATCAGGTAGGTAAAAGAATATGGCTCTTGACAGTAAGACGACGGCGGAAGTGGTAAGGAAATATCAGCGCTCGCCCAATGATACCGGCTCACCGGAAGTGCAGGTGGCGTTGCTTTCCGCCCGCATAGACCAGCTCTCCCAGCATTTCAAGGAACACCATCATGATCATCATTCCCGCCAGGGACTGCTGCGCATGGTCAGCGACCGCAGAAAGCTGCTGAAGTATCTGCGCAACAGCGACCTGGGTCGTTATCAGGAACTCATTGCCAGTCTCGGACTGCGCAAATAGGATCCGGCCCTTATTCCTCTGATGGCCAAGTTTGTCAGGGAGCGGGACTTCGCCTCATATCGCCACCACTGCGGGACGGGGTGGGGCGTCGGGTCGGCGGTCTGCAGTCCCTTCGAATTCCATTCAATTTACAGCTACCGTTAAGGAAATCATAGTGACTCCTATCAAAAAGGTATTTCAATACGGCGATCATACTGTGACGCTGGAAACAGGCGAGATCGCCCGGCAGGCGAGCGGCGCGGTGATGGTCAGCATGGGCGACACCGTGGTCATGGTGACCGTGGTGGGACAGCGGGAAGCGGAGCCCGGCAGGGATTTTTTTCCTTTGACCGTGAATTACCAGGAGCGCACCTATGCGGCGGGCAAGATACCCGGCGGGTTCTTCAAGCGGGAAGGGCGCCCGTCTGAAAAGGAAACCCTGACCTCCCGCCTTATCGACCGTCCCTTGCGCCCCCTGTTCCCCAAAGGTTTCACCAATGAAGTCCAGATCATTGCCACCGTCGTCTCCCTGGACAAGGAAATCGATCCCGATGTGCCTGCCATCATTGGTTCCTCGGCGGCGCTGGCGGTTTCCGGTCTCCCCTTCAACGGGCCCATCGCAGCGGCCCGCGTCGGGTATCGTGACGGAGCATACCTGCTGAATCCCACCCAGAGCCAACTGGAGTCCTCTGATCTGGATCTGGTGGTTGCTGGCACGGCCAACGCGGTGTTGATGGTTGAATCAGAGGCCAGGGAGCTGCCCGAGTCCGTCATGCTGGGCGCCGTTCTGTTCGGTCACGAGCAGCAGCAGGTCGCCATTCAGGCTATCAATGAGCTGGCTGCGGAAGTGGACGCAACCCCATGGGAATGGCAGGCGCCCGAGATTGACGAAACCCTGCAGCAGGCCGTTGCCGAGGCGGCGCAGGAGAGCATTACCGCCGCCTACCAGATCCAGGAGAAGATGGAGCGCCTCGAACGGCTGTCCGCCATCCGCGCCGAAACCATTGAGAAGCTCATGGCCGGCGATGAGCCGCACTGGACGGAAGAGGATATCAAGAACAGTATTGAGAAGCTGGAAAAGAAAGTCGTGCGTGACCGTGTATTGGATGGCCATCCACGCATCGACGGGCGTGACAACAAGACCGTGCGTCCCATCACCATTCGCGTCGGCGTACTGCCGCGCGCCCATGGCTCGGCCCTGTTTACCCGCGGGGAGACCCAGGCCCTGGTGGTGACGACGCTGGGAACCGGCCGCGATGCCCAGATCATCGATGCCATCGAAGGGGAGCGCAAGGAACCCTTCATGTTGCATTACAACTTTCCACCGTTCTGTGTCGGCGAGACGGGTTTCGTCGGCAGCCCCAAGCGCCGCGAAATCGGCCACGGCCGTCTCGCCAAGCGCGGCATTGCCGCGGTCATGCCCGACATGGACGAGTTCCCCTATGTATTGCGCATCGTGTCCGAGATCACCGAGTCCAATGGCTCCAGTTCCATGGCCTCGGTGTGTGGGGCGAGCCTCTCCCTGATGGATGCCGGTGTGCCCGTCAAGGCGCCCGTCGCGGGTATTGCCATGGGCCTCATCAAGGAGGGCGACCGCAGTGCCGTGTTGACCGATATTCTGGGTGACGAGGACCACCTGGGGGATATGGACTTCAAGGTGGCGGGGACCCGTGACGGTGTCACCGCCCTGCAGATGGATATCAAGATCGACGGCATCACCAGCGAGATCATGTCCCAGGCCCTGGATCAGGCCAACGCGGGCCGTCTGCATATACTGGAACAGATGAACGCGGTGATCGACCAGTCCCGCGGCGATATTTCCAAGCACGCGCCGCGCATCGTCACCATCAAGATCAATCCGGAGAAGATCCGCGACGTCATCGGCAAGGGTGGGGCGACCATCCGCGCCCTGACGGAAGAGACCGGCGCCAGCATCGATATCACCGACGACGGCACGGTGAAAATTGCCTCCGTGGACAACGAGGCCAGCGAGGAGGCGCTCAAGCGCATCAAGCAACTGACGGCCGACGTGGAAGTGGGTGCGGTCTACGAGGGCAAGGTGGCCAAACTCATGGACTTCGGCGCCTTCGTCACCATTCTGCCCGGCAAGGACGGCCTGGTGCACATCTCCCAGATCTCAGACGAGCGCGTGGAGAATGTCAGTGACAAGTTGTCGGAAGGCGATGTGGTAAGGGTCAAGGTGCTGGAGATCGACAAGCAGGGCCGTATCCGTCTCAGCATGAAGGCCGTACAGGACTGACGTGGTCTTCTGATGAATTGCAGATTGGGCTGTATTCAGCCCAATCCGCGTTTATACAATAATCGGATTCCTCTAGGCGTCGTAATAGGCGCCATCGAATTCATCGATGTACTTTCTCAGGGCCATGAAAAACAGGGAGGCGTCCTGCCCGTTGTTGCCCTCGAACTCCACGCCCAGGGTGTGATGGTCCGTGTCCGAGTCACACCAGATGACGGTGCCGTTGACCTGGATCTGGAAGCCGTCGTTTTCCTCGTAGGTCAGGGACAGCTTCTCACCCACGGGAAAGGGACGGGGCATTTCCAGGCCGACGCCTGAAAAGGAGACATCCCTGATCTTGCTGATGTTGATGGTCTCCTGGTCCTTCGTGACATAAAACTGACTTTCCTGGTCGTCCATTTGCAGGCCGCTTCTGGCGTGCTTTCTCTTTTCAGTTTCCATAAAAATATCTCCAGAAAAATAAATTTTGCCTGTCAGAACGGCGACACGGCGTATAGGAATTCTCTCACACTAGATGTATCGTTACTTCAGCCTCATTCTTGAGATAAATCCTGCGCTTGGCGGGGGTTGGCGACAAAATACATGGCCTTTATGTTTCTCCAGTCTTATTTCCAGTAAATTAATCAATTACCTTCTATACCTCGATTATTTATCAAGCTATTGGCTTGCAAAAACAATACCGGTAAGCGGTTGAAATACACCCCTCTCTCATTCATGATAAGTGCCAACATGTCACACACCTACCCCACAGTCGAGCATTTCATCGGCAATACGCCCCTGGTGCGCCTGCAGCGTCTCAACCCCGTTGACAGCAATACGGTGCTGGTCAAGCTGGAGGGCAACAATCCCGCCGGCTCGGTGAAGGACCGCCCGGCGCTGAACATGATCCGCCGCGCCGAGGAACGCGGGGATATCCGTCCCGGGGATACCCTCATCGAGCCCACCAGCGGGAACACGGGCATTGCCCTGGCCATGGCGGCCGCCATCAAGGGCTACCGCATGATCCTCATCATGCCGGAGAGCATGAGCCTGGAACGGAGAGCCATCATGAAGGCCTATGGCGCCGAGATTATTCTGACCCCCGCTGAAGGCAGCATGGAGGCGGCCATCGATCTGGCCCGCGACATGGTGGCCAGGGGGGAGGGCACCATGCTGGATCAGTTCTCCAATCCGGACAATCCCCTGGCCCATTACGAGGGCACGGGTCCGGAGATCTGGCGCGACACCCGCGGAGAAGTGACCCATTTCGTCAGCGCCATGGGCACCACGGGGACCATCATGGGCGTTTCCCGCTACCTGAAGGAACAGAACCCCCGGATACGCATCGTGGGCGTGCAGCCCCAGGAGGGTTCCAGCATCCCGGGCATCCGGCGCTGGCCGCGGGAATACCTGCCCCGCATTTATGACCGGGAGCGGGTGGACGAGATCATCGACGTGGATCAGGCCCTGGCGGAGGATACCGCCCGCGCCCTGGCCGCCCGGGAAGGCATCTTCGTCGGCATTTCTTCCGGCGGCGCCGTGGCCGCGGCCCTGCGTCTCTCCGCCCAGGTAAGCGACGCCACCATCGTCACCATCACCTGCGACCGTGGCGACCGCTATCTTTCCACCGACGTGTTCTCCGGCGCCTGATCCCCATGACCGTCTTCGTGTTCGACATCGAGACCGTACCCGACGTGGACACCGGGCGCAGGCTCTATGATCTGGAGGGCCTGTCCGACAAGGACGTGGCCAACGTCATGTTCCACAAGCGCCGCCAGCAGACGGGGGAGAGTGAGTTTCTGCCCCTGCACCTGCACCGCGTCGTGGCCATCTCGGCGGTGCTGGCCTCGCCCCGCGCCTTCAGGGTGTGGTCGCTGGGGGATTGTGAGGCGGACGAGGCCGAGATCATCCAGCGCTTCTTCGACGGCATCGACAAGTACACGCCCACCCTGGTGTCCTGGAACGGCGGAGGCTTCGATCTGCCGGTGTTGCATTATCGCTCGCTGCTCCATGGCATCGCCGCGCCCCGCTACTGGGAGACGGGGGACGAGGACAACAGTTTCCGCTGGAACAACTATATCAGCCGTTACCATGCCCGCCACACGGACGTGATGGACGTGCTGTCGGGCTACCAGCCGCGCGCCACGGCGCGCCTCGACGAAGTGGCCGTCATGCTGGGCCTGCCGGGCAAGATGGGCATGAGCGGAGATAAAGTATGGGATTGCTACCTGCAGGGGGATCTGGCGGGTATCCGCAACTATTGCGAGACCGATGTGCTCAACACCTATCTGGTTTATCTGCGTTTCGAGCTGATCCGCGGGCGCATCATGGAGCCGCAATACCGCGACGCCTGCCGCCAGATACATGAATATCTGCTGGCCTCCGACAGGCCCCACCTGCGCGAGTTTGCCCAGGCCTGGCGGCTTCCTGAATAGCTTGCCCATGGCGCAGGAAATCGAGAGAAAATTCCTGGTCAGCGACGAGCGATGGCGCGCCAGTGTGGAATCCTCCTGCCGTTACCGCCAGGGCTATCTCACCGAAGGCGGCGCCTGCTCCATCCGCGTGCGCATCGCGGGCGGGAAGGCCAATCTCAATATCAAGGGCGCCACGCTGGGCGTCGTGCGCACGGAGTATGAGTACCCCTTGCCGTTGAAGGATGCCGAGGAAATGCTCGACCGTTTCACCCTGGGCGCGCAGATCGAAAAGACGCGCTATTTCGTCAGGCACGGGAATCATCTGTGGGAGATCGATGTTTTCGAGGGCGCCAACGCCGGCCTGGTCATTGCGGAGATCGAGCTGGATGTCGTGGACGAGGCCTTCTCGCTGCCGCCCTGGGCGGGCAGGGAGGTTTCCGATGACAAGCGTTACTACAATGTCTATCTGGCCCACCACCCTTACAGCCAGTGGTAGCCGCATCATCTCTTTACCCCGGCTGATCCTGCTGTTTGTCTTCCTGGCGCCGCTTCTGTCCTGCAGCCAGGAGCGTGAGGCGGGAGATATCCTGCGCTTCGGCCTCACTGCCATGCCGGTCACCCTCGACCCGCGCTTCGCGACGGATGCGGCTTCGTCACGCATCAACCGCTTGTTGTATCAACGCCTGGTGGATTTCGACGAGGCCTACCGGCCGGTGCCCGCCCTGGCCAGTTGGCGCCAACTGACGCCGCGCCACTACCGTTTCCGGCTGGAGGCGGCGCAATTCAGCAACGGTGAGCCGCTCACGTCCACGGATGTGGAGGCGACTTTTACCTATATTCTGGATGAGGCGCATGCCTCGCCCCATCGCATGGCCCTGAGCCGTATCGAACGCATGGAGGTCGTGGACGAGCGCACCATCGACTTTTTCCTCGCCCGGCCCGACCCCCTGTTTCCCGGGCGCCTGGGCATCGGCATCCTGCCGGCCGCCCTGATCAGCGCCGATCATCCCTTCAACCGCCGGCCCATGGGCAGCGGACCCTTTGCCTTCGAGTCCTGGGAGGAAGGCGCTCGCCTGCGCCTGCGCCGCCACAGAGACGGACAGGTATTCGAGTTCGTCAAGGTGCACGATCCCACGGTGCGCGTTCTCAAATTGCTGCGCGGCGAAATCGACATGCTGCAGAACGATCTGCCGCCGGAGCTGGTGGAATATCTGCGCGGCCAGGAAGGGATCCAGGTGATGACGGGCGCGGGATCCAACTTCGCCTATCTGGGGTTCAATATGCGCGACGAGGTGGCGGGCGACCCGCGCGTGCGCCGCGCCATCGCCCATGCCCTGGACCGGGAGGCCATCATCGCAAACGTCATGGGTCAGGCGGCGCGTCCCGCCGTCAGCCTCCTGCCCCCGGATCACTGGTCCAGCGATCCGGCCCTGCCACCCATCGGGCACGATCTGCGGGCGGCGCGGCGCTTGCTGGCGGCGGCCGGCTACGACGACGCCCATCCCGCGCGCCTGGTCTACAAGACCTCCAGCGACCCCTTCCGCCTGCGCCTGGCCACCATCATCCAGCACCAGCTCGCCCGCGCCGGCATCGAGGTCACGCTGAAGAGTTATGACTGGGGCACTTTCTACGGCGACATCAAGGCCGGGCGTTTCCAGATGTACAGCCTCATGTGGGTGGGGATCAAGCTGCCCGATATCTACCGCTATGTCTTTCACAGCAGCGCCGTGCCGCCCGCCGGCGCCAACCGCGGCCGTTTCGCCAGTCCCGTCGCCGATCAATTCATCGAGCGCGCCGAGGCGGGTTTGAGTCTCGAAGAACAGGCGCGGTACTATGGAAGCCTCCAAGGCTATTTGCAGGAACAGTTGCCCTATGTGCCCCTGTGGTACGAGGACCACGTCTTCGCGGCGCGCGCCGATATCGCCGGCTACCGCCTCGCCCGCGACGGCAATTACGACGGGCTGGAGAGTGTCTACAGAAGCGGGAGAGAAAAGGCGCGATGAGTCTCATGGCCCAAGAGGAAGAAGTCATTGTCACCATCGATCTGGGCCGGCAGCATCTGCAACTCAGACAGGGGCGGCGGTGCCTTTTCGAAGCGGCGGTCTCCACGGCGGCCAACGGCCCCGGCGAGCGCCTGGGCAGTGAATGCACCCCGCGCGGCTGGCACGTGATCCGCGCCAGGATCGGCGCGGGCTGCGCGGAAAATACCGTGTTCGTCGCCAGGCGCCCCAGCGGCGAGATCCATACCCCCGCGCTGAGCCGGAAATTTCCACGGCGTGACTGGATCCTCACCCGCATCCTGTGGCTGAGCGGACTGGAGCCCGGCCGCAACCGCCTGGGCGCGGTGGATACCATGCGCCGCTACATCTATATCCACGGCAGTCCCGATGATGTGCCGATGGGCGTGCCCGGCTCCCACGGTTGCATCCGCATGCGCAATCGTGACGTGATGATTCTGTTCGACCTGGTCCGGGCTGGAACGCGGGTGTTGATTTCCGGGGAAAACCCGTGAAGTATGTAGCACATCTATGATTCATTTTCTGCTTTCACGCCTGTTCAGCGCCCTCGTCGTCGTCCTTGGCGTGTCCGTGCTGGTGTTCTTTCTCATCCACCTGGTGCCGGGCGATCCGGTGGAGGTCATGCTCGGCGAGACCAGCCTGGCCGCCGACCGGGAGGCTCTGCGCCAGGCCCTGGGCCTGGATCTGCCCATCCATGTGCAATTGTGGCATTACCTGTCCGGCCTGCTGCAGTTCGATCTGGGCGATTCCCTGTATTCCCGCCAGCCCATCGGCGATATCCTCCTGGAACGCATTCCCGCCACCCTCATGCTGGCCGCGGCCGGCCTGCTGGTGGCGGTGGTGATCGCCTTTCCCCTGGGGATCATGGCGGCCCTGCGCAAGGACACGGCCTGGGACAGCGGCGCCATGGGCTTCGCCATGCTGGGGGTCTCCATTCCCAATTTCTGGATGGGGCCGCTCCTCATCATGGTCTTCTCCCTGTGGCTGGGCTGGCTGCCGGTCAGCGGCAAGACGGGCATCGACTCCCTGGTGCTGCCGGCCCTGACCCTGGGCACGGCCATGGCGGCCATCCTGTCGCGCATGGTGCGCATGACCCTGCTGGAGCAACTGGGCGAGGACTATGTGCGCACCGCGCGGGCCAAGGGCCTGTCCCCTGGCAGGGTGGTGGTGAAACATGCCCTGCGCAACGCCATGCTCCCGGTCATCACCCTGCTGGGCCTGCAACTGGGGGCCTTGCTGGGCGGGGCGGTGATCACCGAGATCGTGTTCTCATGGCCGGGGATCGGGCAACTGGTGATCGAGTCCATACACCGCCGGGACTATCCCGTGGTGCAGGCATGCGTGCTGCTGATCAGCCTCACCTATGTGGTGGTGAACACCCTCACGGACCTGTGCTATGCCTGGCTTGATCCGCGCATACGCCTGGAGGGCGGGGGGGCAGGCGGGATACCCTGATTCTTTTTTTCAACCTGAACCCACGGATTCAGGTTCAAAACAGGAGAGATCGACATGAACGATACGACAGAGAACGGCATGGACTATGGTCCACTGGCAATGCTCATCGGCAGTTGGCAGGGGGACAAGGGCATGGACGTCGCCCCCGAGCCCGATGGCAGGGAGGAGAACCCCTATTACGAGACCATTGTCTTCGAGGGCATCGGCGACGTGTGCAATGCGGAGACGCAACGCCTGATGGCGGTGCACTACCGCCAGATCGTGCGCCGCAAATCCAACGACGAGGTCTTTCACGACGAGACCGGCTACTGGATGTGGGACGAGGCGGCCGGGGTGGTGATGCACTCCCTGACCATTCCCCGCGCCGTCGCCGTGCTGGCCGGCGGGCCATGCCCCGAGGGTTGGCGGCAGGGCGGGGCGGTCACCCTGGAGGTGGCGGCCCGCCTCGGCGACGCGGACTGGGGCATCGTTCAATCGCCCTTCATGCGCGACCATGCCAGCACCACGGCCTTCCGTCACCGCATCACCGTGGGCGGGAAGACCCTGCACTATGCGGAGACCACCGAGCTGGACATCTACGGCCGCCACTTCGAACACACGGATGAAAACCAGTTGCAGCGCTGTTGATGATGCCTGCGTATACGATTGGCATGATTCACGTAGCGCGGATGAAGCGCAGCGGATTCCGGGGGGCTCCGATGGATGGCAACGGGTCAGTGCGATGACAGGGCATCCATGAGAACCTGGCTCGCCACGGGCATCCTGGCGCTGTGGGCCCTGATGGCCGTGGCCGGGGCGTGGCTGCCCCTGGCGCCGGACGCCATCGACCTGACGCGCATCCTCGCGCCACCGGGCAGTGGTTCGCCCCTGGGCTACGACGACCTGGGCCGCCCCCTGCTGGACCGCCTGGTGAGCGGCGCGCGCTATTCCCTGCTGGTGGCGCTGACGGTGGTGTCCGTGTCCCTGCTCACAGGCACCTTCATCGGCGCCATGAGCGCCTATGTGGGAGGTTGGGTGGATCATCTCACCGTGCGCGTCATCGATATCTTTCTCGCCTTCCCCGGCATCCTGCTGGCCATCGCCCTGGCGGGGTTGATGGGGCCCGGCATCGACAATGTCATCATCGCCTTGAGCATCGTGGGCTGGGTGGGCTTCGCCCGCCTGGCGCGCGCCCAGGTGCTGGCGCTCAAGAGCCGCGAGCACGTGCAGGCGGCCGTCGTGCTGGGCGCGCGCCGCCTGCGCATCGTCGTGCGCCACCTGCTGCCCCTCATCAGCGCGCCCTTGATCGTGGAGGCCACCTTCGCCATTGCCGGCATCGTCATCGCCGAGGCGGGCCTGTCCTTCCTGGGGCTGGGCATTCAACCGCCGACGCCCTCCTGGGGCAGCATGATCAGGGAGGGCACGCGCTATATGCTGGTTTCGCCCCACATGGTGCTGGCGCCCGGCCTGGCCTTGATGCTGGTGGTGCTTGCCGTCAATATGATGGGCGACCGCCTGCGCGACCGGCTGGACGTAAAGCGCGAGCGAACGGGACTGGAACGCAACGGACAGGGGGAAGTGTGATGTCGCTGGGGCCGCTTTTGATCGGTGTGCAGGGTGTGGAGCTGGCGGATGACGAGCGTGAGATGCTCATGCATCCCCTGGTGGGCGGCGTCGTGCTGTTCAGCCGCAACTATGAATCACCTGAACAGCTCGTTGCCCTGACCCGGCATATCCATGCACTGCGCGACCCTCGCTTGCTCATCGCCGTTGACCATGAAGGAGGGCGTGTGCAGCGCTTCCGCCCGGGTTTTACCCATCTGCCGTCCGCGGGGAAACTGGGGAGCCTGTATGAGGAACATGCCCGCAAAGCGCGGCAACTGGCGGAGATG
>JALSGV010000020.1 GCA_026982565.1 Gammaproteobacteria bacterium | reverse complement strand
AGCTCAAGCGAATACCTCTACGTAACATTCGTGCTGCGGAAACAGGCTTAGGATCCGCGGCGCCAGGCGGCGCTTTCCGCCTATCCAGGGAATAATTGGTTTGTGTTGCACGTGAGCCTCTCTTGTTTACTGTTTTTATGTTAGGGAAGGCCTGATTAATCCGACAATCGTCATTCCCGCGCAGGCGGGAATCCAGGAAAATCAAATAACTGGATCCCGGCCTTCGCCGGGATGACGAATTAATCAGACCTTCCCTAGACATCATGTTTTGACCTGCCCAACCTCAAGCAGCGTGGGTTAAGCTGGGGGTTGGAAACCTTTGGCTCAGAGCCACAATTGAGGAGGACAGGTCATGAAAAAGTTTAACGCAGAAGAAGTCCGGGTTGAAACAGCATCGGCACTGGAGACAGTCAGACGTGCACAGGCGTTCGCTGGATATCCAGCTTACATTGGACTGGATGTGCACAAGGAGACTATCGTGGTAGCGGTGGCCCGAGCAGGCCGGGAAGCCCCCGAATCAAGGGAAGAGATTGCCAACAAGCCGAAAGCGGTAGCTAAGCTGGTCGAGCGCTTGAACCGGGAGTTTGGTGGTGAGGTACTGCTGTTCTGCTATGAGGCCGGCCCCTGTGGCTACGGATTGTATCGCCAGCTTCTGGCGTTGGGACACGATTGTCAGGTGGTTGCGCCCTCGATGATTCCGAAGAAGCCGGGAGAGCGCATCAAGACCGATCGGCGGGATGCACGCAAGCTGGCCCAGTCGCTGCGCACCGGGGATCTGACGGCGGTATGGGTGCCGGATGAGGAGCAGGAGGCGATGCGGGATCTCACCCGGGCGCGGGATGACATGAAGACCCAGGAGCGCAAGGCGCGCCAGCAACTCAACGCCTATGTGCTGCGTCATGGTCATGCCTGGCCGTCGAACAAGACGCGCTGGACCCAAACACACTACCACTGGCTGGAGTCACTCAAATTCCCCCATGACTGGCAGCAAGTGGTCTTGCAGGAGTACATCGACGCCGTCAAGGCGGCGAGCCAGCGGGTTGCTGATATCACCGCGCAGATGGAGCGGGTGTTGCCTCAGTGGTCATTGGCGCCGGTCGTCGATTCCCTGGTGGCCCTGCGCGGTATCGACAAGCTGGCGGCGATGGTGTTGCTGGCGGAGTTGGGTGACATCAGCCGCTTTGATTCACCCAAGCAGTTGATGGCCTTCCTGGGTTTGGTGCCGAGTGAGCACACCAGTGGTGGACGACGGCGCCAGGGGGCGATCACCAAGACGGGCAACTGCCATGCCCGGCGCCTGCTGGTGGAGTCGGCCTGGAGCTACCGCTTTCCGGCGCGTCAGACGATGCACCTCAAACGCAAAGCAAAAAACGCCTCCGGTGAGGCCAAGGCGATCGCCTGGCGGGCGCAGAAGCGGCTGTGCGGTCGCTACCGCACCCTGCTGCAGGCGGGCAAAAACACCAAACAGACCACCGTGGCCATCGCGCGGGAGCTGGTGGGCTTTATCTGGGACATCGCCTGCCACGAGATGCCGAAGGTACGGCAAGCTGCACGATAAGCCAGGGCGTAGCACCTATTGTTAACGAACATAGAGGAGGTAACAGGCACGTTGAGTCAGGGCATGGTCGGGCCGATGTGGAGAACCCTTGTTCGGGCTATACCGGCATCGGCCAACGGGATAATCCCCAATGGGGCGTTCCGGTCGATGAACCCTGCTACTAGAGAAAGGCCAGCTCCGCGATGCAGTGAAGTCCAGTCGGTAACCAATCCACGCATATCAGCATGATCCACCATCGCAATCTGCCTGCCTATGTCCTGACCCAACGTGCTTGAGAAACAATATGAAATGAATCACCCTATTGACAGGTCAAAACATATCAGCCCGCATTTCTCACCAGGTGGCGAGATGATCGCGCAGAAATTTGGATTCATAAGGCATTTTACGAAGGAGCGGAATAACAGTGTGTATTTCCGACTGAGTAAAATGCCTTATGGATTCAAAGATCAAGCGAGGGCTCGTCAACCTGGTGAGAAATGCGGGCTAGAGGCAGTGTCTGCTACGCCAAAGGCCTTCCGCGCTCCATGCAGATGCGCCGCCATCGCCAAGCCCACAACACGTCGGCCGAATACTGCCAAGTGGAGAAAACCCTCCCAGGTCGGCACATACGGGGTGTCGCCCACCCACAACCAATCCGGCGCTTCGGCGCTGAACGCTCGTTCCAACAGATCCGGCACCGGCCGGGCAGACTCATCACGGGATGCCGTGCGGCAAGCCTTATGGCGGCTGACACCCACCAGACCCTTGGCCTTCATCAGTCGCGCGACCCGCTTGCGGCCCGCTCAATGCAGGCAGCAGCGCTTGTATTTCTTGCCGCTACCGCAGGGGCAGGGGTCGTTGCGGCCGACCTTGGGTGTTTCTCGGACATAGGGCTGCCCAAGGCGGATGGCGCGCTTGGCAAAATACCCGTGTTGGCGTTCCACGGCCGCTCCGATCTTCTGTTGCCACTCTTCGATCTCATCCTGGGCCATGTCGTCCAGTGCCTTCCAACCCTCTTCGGTGGCAAACAAGCGGATCGGCATCAGGTATTCCTCCAGTATGGTCATGTCTTCCACGGACAGCGCCGGCCACAGTCGCAGGCCGCGCAGGAAGCCCTCGCACCAGTCATCCACGATGAGGTGGGTCTGGCCGTCCAGGGTGCGCTCCAGGAAAAACGGTTCGAACACACCGTCGCCCAGATCGCGGTTGACCTGGTTATGGATCAGGCTGACGGCGGAGAGGAATGTCTGCGCCTCATCCATACTGTCCCATTCCGGCGCATGCGCCTCGCCACCCCATATATCCGGCATCCAGCGTGATGGCACAATCATCTCCGGCGCGCAGGCCAGGGCGGCGAAGAAGCCGTCCAGTTCCGAGACATTCTGAATAGCTGCATCCGTGCCATGGCGTTCCAGGCAGCGGCCCACCAGCGCGTGGACATCATCGTCGCCTGTTTCTTCGGGGTCCGGGAGCAGACCATGCAAACGGGCGTAATCGGGCGGCGGCGTATCCCGCTTGCCGCGAAGACCGAGCTGCAGCTCGATCTCTTCCAGGTCACCGGCGCAGGAGAAATCCACGCATCCCAGCGCGAACAGCCGCCGGATGTCGTCGATCAGCTCGACGGCATCGAGATCCAGGAGACGGCCCATCAGCAGCCCATTGAAAGTTGGCGCTGTGGTATCGGGATCGCGCAGGTAGTCGCGGTAAATGGACAGCACCCGATCCCTGAGCACCGGATGTTGCCCGGCCACCTCCGCCAGGGCGTCGACAGCCATGATGCGCGCGAATTCCTTGTGACCAGGTTCCGCCAGATAGAAGGCCAGCGGAGCAACGGCCGGCTCGCCGATCATGCCCAGCACCTTGTCCAGTTCGCCGAGCGCCCAATCATCGTCGCACAGAGTGTCGAACAAGGCGATCAAAGGCTGAACCGCTTCGGCGGACCGGAGCTGGCCGAGCGCGCGCCAGGCATGGACGGGCACCCACACGTCGCTGGAGTCCTGATCTGCGTTGTGCAGCGCCTCGTCACTGACCAACGCCACCAGCGCCGGGGCATCGGCAGGCGTGAGCCCGTAAGCGAGATAGTCCGGCCAGTCCCGGTGATCTCCCGGCTGGCCAAGCTGGAACAGGATCTCAGTCTTTTCGTTCATCGAAGGTGTCTTTCCCTTAGGGGATATTTCAGAATCCGATAATCGCTCAACCTGCGGGCAAAATATTAAGGAAGGTCTGATTAATTCGTCATCCCGGCGAAGGCCGGGATCCAGTTATTTGATTTTCCTGGATTCCCGCCTGCGCGGGAATGACGATTGTCGGATTACTCAGGCCTTCCTTAACCTATTGAATCAGACCAGCAAATCCTCGCCACTATGCGCTGCATGCAACACACACTGGCCAGGACTCACGCCCTTTGTGCTTGTCGTGGCGCCGGTATTTGGTCCGGTCGCGAAAGACGCGCGCCCGCTGGAAACGGGCCGCATGGCGGGCCACCGGGTTGCGGCGCGGCGGCCTGGCGGATTTCCTGTTCATGAGAGATCTCCTTGCATTTTGGATATAATGGTCTTTTGCCTGATGGCGGGATGGCATGATATGGCAGGCATCCCCGGACGGCAAGCCATGGCCATGACGCGGCTTGCGGCATCGGCCTATCGATATAGCGGTGGCGCACCATGGAAAACAAGATCAAGTTACTGATGGAGTTGGGGGAGCCCCCGCAGTGGGGCAAATGGCCCGATTATCTGCAGTACGGCCTCAGTGATGCGGACGTGGCCGATCTCATCGGGATGGCCACGGACCCGGCGCTTCACCAGGCGCCCGGTGACAGCAAGGCGGTCTGGGCGCCGCTGCACGCCTGGCGCGCGCTGGGCCAGATCGGCAGTGAGGCCGCCATCCAGCCATTGATCAGCCTGTTTGATTCGCTGTGCGATGACGACTGGGCGCTCAGTGAACTGTCCAAGGTCATGGGCATGATCGGCCCTGCCGCCATTGCGTCCCTTGCCGATTACATGAACGACGCCTCTCACGAGGAGTTTGCCCGCGCCATGGCGTCGGACGGTCTGGCGGAGATCGCCAAACAACGGCCTGAAAGCAGGGACCGCGTGCTCCAATGCTTCAGGGATTATATGACCCGGCCGGACGAAACCGCCGCCGATCTCAACGGCATGTTGATCGCCAATTTGATGGACCTCGATGCCCGCGAGCTGATCGACGATATCCGCCGGCTGTTCGAGAAGGGCTGCGTCGATATCACCTGCGCGGGTGACCTGGAGGATGTGGAGATGGGCCTGGGCCTGCGCGCCAGTCGTTCCACACCCAAGCCCCACTACGGAAAACTGCCGGGACTTAACGTCCCGCCCGAGATGGAAAAGCCCGCCAGCGACGACATACTGAACCTGATCGACTTTTATCTGATGCGCTATGGCCATGACGACGCCATACTGGATGTCTCGGAGATGGACGGTTTCTTCGCCGCCCTGGCCTGCGCGCCGGACATGATCCTGCCCTCCCGCTGGTTCCCCGCCATCTGGGGCGGCGAGGAGCTGGAACCCGAATGGGAAAACGAGACGGAATTCACCGAGTTCTCGCACGCCGTTTTTGCACTCTACAACCAGGTCATGCAGCACATGGGCGACGACAGGTTTGAGGCGCTGTTTCTGGAGCGGAAGGTCGAAGGAAAGACCTACACCATCGTTGATGAGTGGTGCGACGGCTTTATGCGCGGCCTCGAACTGTGGCCTCCTCTGTCGTCAGAGGACAAGGCCTTCACCGAGGAGTGCATCCGCTCCGTCCGGCTGTTCTCGCTGGAAGGCGGACTGGACGAACTCAGCGACCTGGATGAGGCAGAGACAACCACGCTGCAGCAATCCATCGAGCCGGGCGTACGGCGCCTGCACCAGTATTTCCTCGCCCGGCGTCCCCTCCCCGGACAACCCCATGTCCGCGGCGCGCCGAAAACGGGCCGTAACGATCCCTGCCCCTGCGGGAGTGGCAAGAAGTTCAAGAAGTGCTGCCTGCATTAACCCGCTTTCTCGCCAGTGTCAGCCCGTCGCCGATGGGAACCAGGGACATGTCCACGCGTG
>JALSGV010000019.1 GCA_026982565.1 Gammaproteobacteria bacterium | reverse complement strand
ATCGCCCGCGGCTCTGAAACGAAGGCGATAGGAGCCTATGGGCAGGTCAATATCAGGCGCTTCATGGTGCTTGTGCATTAATGTGGGCGGGTAGCTGGCGCGGAGCATAGCAGTCCTGGTGATTTTTTTGTTGAGAACATCAAAATTTAATCCAGGGGGAGGGCTTCTGCGTTGACGGGTTCCTGCTCCGGTTTTTCGGGCAGCGCTTGCTCAGACTGGGCGCGAATGGTTTTCAGGAAAGTTTCTCCATAGTGGCTCAGTTTGTGTTCTCCGACGCCGTTGATGGAACGCATTTCTTCCAGGGTGGTGGGGCGGACCCGGGCCATTTCCATGAGCGTGCTGTCGTGAAAGATCACATAGGGCGGGACGCCCTGCGCTTCGGCCAGTGAGCGGCGCAGTCGCCGCAGGGCGTCGAAGAGCGGCTCGTCGCCGGGGCGCGGGGCCATGGCGCCTGTCTTGTCGGCGCGCCGTTTTTTCGTTTTCTCCGCCTTTTGCAGCTTGCGCAGTTCGAGTTCCGTTTCTCCGCGCAGCAGGGGGCGGCATTGCCCGGTGAGGCGCAGCGTGCCGTGTCCTTCCAGGTCCACTTCGAGATAGTTGCGGGCGATGAGCTGGCGGAACAGGCTGCGCCATTCCGTGTTGCTCATATCATTGCCTATGCCGAAAGTGCTGAGGCGGTCGTGGCCATTGTGGCGGATGCGCGCGTCGTCCTTGCCGCACAGCACATCGATGACGTAGTTGACGCCGAAGCGCTGTCCCGTGCGGTAGACGCAGGACAGCGCCTTGCGCGCCGCCTCGCCGCCATCCCAGGTCTGGGGCGGGGCGAGGCAGTTGTCGCAGTTGCCGCAGGGGCGGGGATAGGCCTCGCCGAAGTAGCCGAGCAGGGCCTGGCGGCGGCAGGTGGTCAGTTCGCACAGCCCCAGCATGGCCTCCAGCTTCTGGTGGGAGACGCGTTTGAACTGCTCGGCGGCGTCACCCTCCTGCATCATCTGGCGCAGGGTGATGACATCCTGCAGTCCATAGGACATCCATGCATCGGCGGGCAGGCCGTCGCGCCCCGCGCGCCCCGTTTCCTGGTAATAGGCCTCGATGCTCTTGGGCAGGTTGAGGTGGGCGACGAAGCGCACGTCGGGTTTGTCGATGCCCATGCCGAAGGCGATGGTGGCGACGACGATCAGCCCCTCCTCGCGCAGGAAGCGTTCCTGATGGTGATGGCGCACCTCGTCCGTCAGGCCGGCGTGATAGGGCAGCGCGGCGCGGCCCTTGCCATTGAGCCAGGCGGCCGTGTTTTCCACTTTTTTGCGCGACAGGCAATAGACGATGCCGGCATCGCGGGGGTGCTCGCGTTCGAGAAAGCGCCACAGTTGTTCACGCGCATTGCGCCCTTCGTTGATGAGGTAGCGGATATTGGGGCGGTCGAAACTGTTGACGAAGACCGCGGCGTCTTCCAACTGGAGCTGGGCGATGATCTCGGCGCGGGTGCGCTGGTCCGCGGTGGCGGTGAGGGCGATGCGCGGCACGCTTGGGAAACGCTGGTGCAAAATGGAGAGCTGCTGGTAGTCCCTGCGGAAATCGTGCCCCCACTGGGAGACGCAGTGGGCCTCGTCGATGGCGAACAGCGCGATGCGCGAGGACTCCAGCAGCGCGAGCATGCGCGCCGTGAGCAGACGCTCTGGCGCGACGTAGAGGATATCCAGACTGCCGTCGCGCAGCGCCTGTTCCGTGGCCTGCGCTTCCCCGTAGGCCAGGGTGGAATTGAGAAAGGCGGCGCGTATGCCCAATTGTTGCAGGGCATCCACCTGGTCCTTCATGAGGGCGATGAGGGGGGAGACGACGATGCCCGTGCCGTCACGCACCAGGGCGGGAATCTGATAACACAGGGACTTGCCGCCTCCCGTGGGCATCAGCGTCAGGACATCGCGGCCCTGCACCAGGGCCTGGATGATATCGGCCTGGTGATGGCGGAATGCCTGGTAGCCGAAAACGTTTTCCAGGATATGTTGGGCGCGTTCCATCGCTGAAGCTACGGCCCCTTCAGGGCTGCGCATACGGGGCTATCGGTCCAGGATGCGATTCCATTCGTCCAGTTGTGACTGGTGGGCGGCGAACAATGCCGGGACATCGCCTGAGATGGTGATGCTTTCTATGGTGTCCCCCTGGACGATGGCATTGACCACGTCCTGGTCCGATGAATCCACAACCTGGCCGAACACCGTGTGCTTGCCGTCCAGCCACGGGGTCGCCACATGGGTGATGAAGAACTGGCTGCCGTTGGTGCCGGGGCCGGCGTTGGCCATGGAAAGCTTGCCGGGGGCGTCGTGGCGGCGCTCCGGTGAACACTCATCTTCGAAACGGTAGCCGGGTCCGCCGCTGCCCGTGCCCTGCGGACAGCCGCCCTGGATCATGAAGTCATTGAGCACGCGGTGGAAGTTGAGGCCGTCATAGTATCCCCGCCGAGCCAGGTTGACGAAGTTGCATACGGTCAGGGGCGCCTCTTCCGGAAACAGTTCGAGATTGATATCGCCCTTGCTGGTGGTGATGGTGGCGCGGAGGGTGTTGTCGTCAGTCATGGGGCAGGTTCCTGTTGTGATGGCGTGACTCAGTCACGGAAATTCTCGAATTGCAGGGGCATGTCGTAGTCGCCTTCCCGCAGCATGGCGATCACCTGCTGCAGATCGTCGCGCTTTTTGCCGCTGACGCGGATCTTTTCCCCCTGGATGGCGGCCTGTACTTTCAATTTGCCGTCCTTGATGTGCTTGACGATCTTCTTGGCCAGCGGCGCCTCCAGTCCCTGGCGCAGGGTGACGGTCTGGCGCGCCTCCTTGCCGAACACCTGGGGCTCGCCGATTTGCAGGCAGGCGATATCGATGCCCCGCTTGACGAGTTTGTTCTGCAGCATGTCCAGCATCTGTTGCAACTGGAACTCGCTCTGGCTGTGCAGGGTGATGATGGCGCCGTCCTGCTCGAAGCGGGAATTGCTGCCCTTGAAGTCGAAGCGCGTGCTGACCTCGCGGTTGGCCTGGTCCACGGCATTGCTCACTTCATGGAGATCAAATTCTGATACGATATCGAAACTCGGCATGAGGGTTTGTTTCCGTCATATTACGCTGCCCAATAATATACAACATATCGCCATGGTTCAGGAACCGCGGTCACTGAGTGATGCCACGTCCTGCCCGCTGTGCCTCGCCGTTGGTGCGGTGCTGTTTCATGAGGGCCGCTGCCGGCCCTTTTACCGTTGTCCAGGCTGCGCCCTGGTCTTTGTGCCCCGTGCCTGGCATCTTTCCCCTGAGGAGGAGAAGCGGCGCTACGATCATCATCGCAACGACCCCGCAGACCCCGGCTACCGCCGCTTCCTCGACCGTCTGGTGCGGCCCCTGGCTGCCCGTCTCCAGCCTGGCCAGCGCGGCATCGACTTCGGCTGCGGGCCGGGACCCGCCGTGTCGCGCATGATGGGGGAGCATGGGTTTTCCGTGGCGGACTACGACATTTTCTATGCCAATGACCCGTCCTTGCTGGAACAGGGCTACGACTTTCTCACCTGCACCGAGGTCGTGGAGCACTTCAGGGCGCCGCGCGGGGAATGGGCGCGGTTCATGGCGCTGGTGAGGCCGGGCGGGTGGCTGGGGATCATGACCCAGTTGCTGGAGCCGGGGGTGGATTTCAGCAACTGGTATTACAAGAATGACGAAACACACGTGAATTTCTACAGCCGCGAGACCTTCTTGTATCTGGCGCGGCGCCACGCCCTCTCACCCGTTTTTGAGGGGTCTTCCGTGATTCTCCTTCGGCGCCTGAAATGAGGGCTCAGGGCAGATTCCAGCCCCAAAAGGCGAGGAAATCGGCAAACGGCCACATGTCCGAGGCCTTGCGCTTCCAGGGGCGCAGGCTGGTGTAGAACACCGTGCCTGTTTCAGCGGCGGGACCATATTCCTTGTCCACGCCCACGCGCGCATCGAAGACCCACCAGCTCATCAGCAGCAGCTCAAAGGGTTTGGCGGCATTTCTCACATAGCCCTTGGCCGGCCCGTTTTCATGATAGAAGGAGATACTGGCGTCCTCGAAAGGCAGCCGTTTCAATTGCGCCATGGGCGCCATGGCGGCATCGATCAGGCGATAGCCGTTTCTCAGCCCCTCCAGATCCGCCACATGGGCGCCCGTTACGCGATGGGTTGCATCCTTGACGGTGATGACCAGGCGCTGTTGGCCGGAAAGCGGCTGCGAAAAAGGCACCTGTCCCGGCAGGTCAATGCCGAACACACGCTGCCGGTCCTTGTTCCAGCCATCGGGAAAGGCGCTGTCCGGCATGAAGCTGGTGGGCAGAAAGGCCAGGTAACAGCCGCAAGTATGCACGGTGGTGATCAGCAAGGGACGTTGCGCGGGATCAAGCGTGACGATGATGAACAGCCCCCCGTTCTTTCCCGAGGTGAGATGGAGGTAGGGAACGCGCTCGAAATGCACGCGGTAGATCAGGTTGGTATAGCGCGACAGTCCCGCGCGGAATTCGCGCTGTTGGAAATAATACGTGGGCGAAGCGCTGTCGATGAATATCTCCGCTTCACCCTGGGCGTTGCGGCGCGCCGCCGCCGTGCCGACGCGGTTGTAGCGCTGCCGGGCCTGCTCCGGGATAATGAGGGGGGCGTAGCGGACGGCCGGGGAATCCGCCCCGCCGGCCACATAGGCCAGAGGGCGCGCCTTGTCCGGAACCGCAGTGGCGCAGGCCGTGAGCGCCAGCAGCATGAAGGCGGGCAGGGCCAGGCGGGATGCGGTGCCTGGAGTCATGGCATGGTGAGTCAGGCGGGGCCGCCGCTTTGCCGGGTGTGCGCCCGGCCGCCTGTGTCATGAGTTTTTTGGCAATGGGCGATGAAGGTGTCGAGGTGCGCCTGCGCCAGGCCGCGGCTGAGATAGGGGCCGCGGATAAGGCCGCCGCGGGTATAGAAATACCACCCCGGGTCCTGGTTGCGAAAACCGGATTGATAGAAGATCCGGTCACCGCAGAACAGTGGAGGGGAGGGCGCGGGAGCCTCTGCCGGTTCTGGTTCTTCAGGCCCTGCCGCCGCCGCGCAGGGCTTGTCTTCGGCGTGCGGTTTGCGCCTGCCGAACAGGGAAATGATGTTGTCGATGATGGCCATGGCGATCTCCGTTGCGATTCATCCCTGAATAACGTCGGCAGTGTGGTGTCCTGATCCTGGACGGCTTTCCCTGATAAATGGAATGGTACCATAAAAGGGTGGAGACTTTCAGAGCGAGCGGCCCGTGGCGTCACAGGGGCGTGTAGCCCATCTCCAGAATTTCTTGCGCTTGCCGCCGCAGGTTCTCGACGGCCTCGTCTGCATAGGGTGTTGCCGGCAGTTTTCCCCAGACCGGGCCAGGCCAGGCGGGATCATGGGTGTAGCGCACGATGTGGTGGACATGTAATTGCGGGACCACATTTCCCAGGGCGGCGATATTCATTTTGTGGGCCGAGAACAGCGTGGCCAGCCGCTCAGCCAGATGACAGGATTCCTGTTGCAGGCGCGCCTGATCCTCCGGAGAGAGCTGATAGATTTCAGTGATCCGCTCTCTGTCAGGAACCAGGATGAACCACGGATAACGGGCATCGTTCATCAGCAGCAGGAGAGACAGGGGAAAGCGGCCCAGCAGTATGCAGTCCTGGGCCAGGCGTGGATGCAGTTGGACGGTCATTGCCGTATTCTAACCGTCATTTTGCCCATGAGGGAATCAGGCTGGTCGGTCCTGGACCCGGATTCGCCATTAATATTAACCCGGTAACAATATA
>JALSGV010000018.1 GCA_026982565.1 Gammaproteobacteria bacterium | reverse complement strand
AATATCAACACTGCATGAACAAAGGGTATCGAAATGAACACAGCAGAAAACAATGAAGCCCAAAGCGGGAAACTGAATGTGGCACTGATTGAGGAGTCCTTCGCGGCACTGGTCCCTCATGCCGATGATCTGGCGCGCAGGTTCTACGAAGAGCTGTTCAGCAGATACCCGGAGGTAAAACCCCTTTTCGAAGGCATTCCACTGACACAGCAGAGAAAAAAGCTGGTCGTGGCCTTATCGGCCGTCGTTGGTCATATCAGAAACCCGGAGCAATTAAAGAAAATACTGGTCGATCTCGGCTCCAAGCATCAGACTTACGGCGCTGAACCGGATCATTATGAAGCCGTGGCATCAACACTACTCGACGTCATGCAGGAATTTGCCGGCAGCGCCTGGACCAGAGAAGTCCATGACAGCTGGAACGAGGCCCTGAACATGGTCGTATCAACAATGTTATCAGGATACAGGAGGAGGAAACCAATGAATACCGCGCAAGCCAAGAAGCCCGCCACAAGAAAAAGAAAAGCCAGGAATCTGCCCGTCATGGAGAACCTGGATGCGCTCAAGGACATTCTTGAATACGCCCCCATCAACATCATGATGGCGGATGCCGATGAAAATGTCATTTTTGTCAACAAACAGGCCAGAGAGATCCTCACCGAGGTGGAAGATGAGCTTGCGCAATATATTCCCGGCTTCAGGGTCGATGAAGTCATGGGCGGCAGCATCCACCGTTACCACAAAGATCCTGAAAAGATCAAACAGGTCCTCGCCGGCCTGCGCCCGGGCGAGGCCCATGAGGGAAAAATCACCCCCGGACACTTCGTCTTTGAACACGAGACGCGCGTACTGACCGACAGCCAGGGCAACCGTATCGGTTATGTCGTGCAGTGGAATGACGTCACCGAGCAGCGCGCCAAGGAAGAAGAGGCCTTCAGGCTGCAACGCGCCATCGATGGCGCCCAGACCGCCATGATGACCATCGACCGCGACTTGAAGATCACCTACGTCAATGAAGAAACCAAGAAGCTGCTTGCGAAGCATGAAGAAGCATTACGCGCCATCTTCCCCGGTTTCAACGTGGACAATATCGTCGGCAGTTGTATCGACATGTTTCACAAGAACCCCTCCCATCAGCGCAACCTCCTGGGCGACCCATCCAATCTTCCCTACGAAACAGACATACAGGTCGGCCCCTTGTGCTTCCACATACGCGTGTCCGCCATGCACGACCTGGATGGAAACTATATTGGCAATACCCTGGAATGGGCCGACGTCACCATGCAGCGGGTCAAGGAAATCGAGGTCTCGCGGCTGCAGTCCGCCATCGAGGGCGCCCAATCCAACATCATGCTCTGTGACGAGGACCTGAACATCACCTATGCCAACCCCTCGGTCGTCAGTATGCTGGCCAGCCGCCAGGAGGAACTGCGTAAGATATGGCCCAGCCTGGATGTGAGCAACCTGGTGGGCCAGAACATTGACCAGTTCCACAAGAATCCCGCTCATCAGCGCGCGCTCCTCAAGGACCCCAGCCGCATGCCGGCATCGGCTGAAATCAAGGTGGGGGATCTTGAATTCCGCGTCAACGCCACCATGGTCACCGGACCCAACGGCGAATATATGGGGAACATGGTCGAATGGGAAGACATCACTGAGCAGAAAGACGCCGAGCGCCAGATCGAGAACCTGGTGGCGGCCGCCAGCATGGGCGACCTGTCGCAACGCCTCGATACTTCCAGCTACAGTGGTTTCATGAAAAATCTCGGTAATGGCATCAATCAGATGCTAAACACCGTCGTCGAGCCCATCAAGGAAGGCACCCGTGTCATGAAGGCCCTCGCCGAAGGAAAGCTGACGGAAACCATGCAGGGTGACTTCCAGGGTGAATTCTCGGTGTTGTGTGAATCCATCAACACGTCCATCTCCAATCTGCAACGCATGGTCACCGACATCAGGAACTCAGCGGGATCAATCAACTCGAGCGCCAGCGAGATAGCCCAGGGCAACACCGATCTGAGCCAACGCACTGAAGAGCAGGCATCCTCTCTGCAGGAAACGGCCTCCAGCATGGAAGAGCTGACCGGCACGGTCAAACAGAATGCCGATAATGCCAATCAGGCAAACCAGCTTGCGGCAGGGGCGCGCGAACAGGCGGAGCGCGGTGGAGAAGTCGTGGGGCGCGCCGTCGAGGCCATGGCGGAGATCAACAACAGCAGCAAGAAGATTGCCGATATAATTGGCGTCATCGACGAGATCGCCTTCCAGACCAACCTCCTCGCACTCAATGCCGCTGTTGAAGCTGCGCGTGCCGGTGAACAAGGCCGCGGGTTCGCCGTCGTCGCCGGCGAGGTGCGCAACCTGGCCCAGCGCAGTGCCGGCGCTGCGAAGGAAATCAAGCAGTTGATCAACGACAGTGTCGAGAAAGTGAATGAAGGCACGCACCTGGTGGATGAATCCGGAGAGACACTGGGTGAAATCGTCAATGCCGTGAAGAAGGTCAGCGACATCATTGCGGAAATCGCGGCCGCCAGTCAGGAGCAGTCCTCGGGCATCGACCAGGTCAATCAGGCCGTCATGCAAATGGATGAAGTGACCCAGCAGAATGCCGCCCTTGTCGAGGAGGCAGCGGCCGCCAGCGAATCCATGAGCGAGCAGGCCCGGAACCTGACCCAGATGATGCAATTCTTCGACATCGGGGGCTCGGCAAACGAAACATCGGGCTTCTCGAATCCAGCCAGCCATGGTGGAATGCAGAGCAGCCCAATGGGCAGCCATTTCCAATCATCCCAACAAGCTCAGCCAGTGAAACCAGCAGCCTTCCCTTCTTCCGCGCCCGCGGGCGGCAATGGAATGAGCTCCGCGGCTGACCAGGATGAGTGGGAAGAGTTCTAGGAAAACAGACGAAAAAGAGAGGGAATTCATCCCATGGCCATCCGTCGTGATTTTGAGTTTACCGACAAGGATTTCAATCGCATCCGCGACCTGGTCAAACAGCATGCGGGCATTACGCTGACAGAGGCCAAGAAAGACATGGTCTACAGCCGCCTCTCGCGGCGGCTGCGCCATCTTGGCATCACCAGCTTTGGCGAATACTGCCAGTTGGTGGAGGACGAAACATCCGGTGAACTGGTCAATTTCACCAATTCCGTCACCACCAATCTGACGGCCTTCTTCCGCGAGCAACATCATTTCGACTATCTGTCCACGACCCTGCTGCCAAATTTGCGCCGGCAGAAAGCGCGCAACAGGCGTCTGCGGGTCTGGTCGGCCGGTTGCTCGACGGGCGAGGAACCCTACTCCCTCGCCATGACACTGCTGGAAAACCTCCCTTCCCATGAGAAATGGGATGTCAGGATACTGGCCACAGACCTCGACTCCAATGTCCTCGAAACCGCCCAACGCGGAATCTATAATACAGACCGCATCAAGGGCATATCGAACCAGAGGCTCAAGCGCTGGTTCCTCAAGGGGAAGAATAACAAGGAAGCGGTCCGCGTCAGCCCCGAATTGCAAAAACTGATTTCCTTCAAGCAGCTCAACCTGCTGAGACCATGGCCTTTTCGTGGCCCCTTTGACTTCATTTTCTGCAGGAATGTCGTGATCTATTTCGACAAACCGACCCAGAAGGTCCTGTTCGAGCGCTATGCAGACATGCTGGAAATGAACGCACATCTGTTCATTGGTCACTCAGAGTCTCTTTTCAAGGTGACAGACCGCTTCAAGCTCATGGGGCAAACCATCTACATAAGAACGCGGTAGGGGGCACCGGAAATGCTGACACAGCAATCCACGAACGCCCCCATCTGTAATGCGCCGCCCCTCGCACTGCCTGGTTTCAGCCATATCAAGCGCTACTGGGACAAGCATGCCCGAATGTATACGGCTAAAATCCTGCCTGGTCAATTCTACGTGACGCGCAACAACGAAGCTATAACCACCGTGCTTGGCTCTTGTATTTCCGCCTGTATCCGCGACCCCGTCAGTGGCATCGGCGGCATGAATCACTTCATGCTGCCCGATGAAGGCGGCAAATCCTTCGAAGATATCAGCCTGAGCGATGCGGCGCGGTATGGGAACTACGCCATGGAAATGATGATTAACGAGATCCTCAAGCATGGCGGAAAACGCAATAACCTCAAGGCAAAGATATTTGGTGGCGGGAAGATCATCAAGAACATGACAAATATCGGCGAGCGCAATATAAAATTCGCGATTCATTACCTCAGGATGGAGAAAATAGAGATTCTCGCATCCGATGTCGGCGACCATTTTCCGCGCAAAGTGCAATATATTCCTTCTAGCGGGAAAGCACGGGTAATGAGGCTGCGCTCCTTGCACAACGACACCATTATCAAGCGTGAAACCAGTTTTATGAAGGACATCTCTCAGAAACCTGTACAGGGAGAAGTCGATCTTTTCTAATCAGCAGGACAGAAAATGAACAATAAAACAAAGGTTCTCGTCGTAGACGACTCCGCCCTGATCAGACAGGTGCTCACGGAAATTCTGAACTCCGACAGAGAGATCGAAGTCGTCGGCGCCGCGCAAGACCCCTACAGGGCGCGCGACAAGATCAAGGAGTTGCGCCCGGATGTGCTGACGCTGGACGTGGAAATGCCGCGCATGGATGGCATCACCTTCCTCAGCAATCTCATGCGCCTGCATCCCATGCCTGTCATCATGATATCTTCTCTGACGGAGAAAGGCGCCGATGTCACCCTGCAGGCATTGGAGCTTGGCGCCGTGGATTTCGTCTCCAAGCCCAAACTGGACATCACCCACGGCCTGGCCGAATACCAGGAGGAAATCATAGCCAAGGTGAAGGCGGCGGCCCGCGCCAAGATCCGCACATCATTGGAACGTGGTGGCGGCGGCGTCAAGGCGGCGCCGCCAAAATTCTCGGCGGATGCCGTCCTCAAGAAAGCGACGCCTGGGGGACGATTCCGCACGACCGACAAGATCATCGCCATTGGCGCCTCCACAGGAGGAACGGAGGCCATCAAGGACGTGCTGGTCGACATGCCCGCCGATGCGCCGGGAATCGTCATTTCACAACACATCCCCGAGGCCTTCAGCGCACCTTTTGCAGCGCGCATGAACAACTCGTCCGCCATGACTGTCTGTGAAGCCAGTGATGGCCAGCAGATACTGCCAGGTCATGTATACATAGCACCTGGCAGCCACCACCTCCTCGTCAGGCGTGACGGCGCACGTTATGTATGCCAATTAAACGATGGCCCCCCTGTCAACCGCCACCGCCCTTCCGTCGATGTCATGTTCCGTTCCGTGGCGCAGAATGCAGGCAACAACGCCATCGGCGTCATCCTCACGGGCATGGGCAACGACGGCGCCCAGGGACTCAGGGAAATGCACGAATGCGGCGCTCCGACCATAGCCCAGGATGAAAATACCAGCGTGGTGTGGGGCATGCCTGGCGAGGCCGTCAAGGCAGGCAGTGTCGATACTGTATTGCCCTTGGATGCCATTGCCGGAAAAATCCTCTCCCTCGCGAAACAAGCCTGAGTAACGCACAAGATCCTACCTGATAGGTTCTTCAGGGCTACGAGAAGAGGATTTATCCTACAAAACCTAAAGAGTTTCCTCACGACTGTCGATATATATTTCTGACAGATGCTCAGAAAAAGGCAAACCTGACCGAAAGGTGGGGACGCAAAGTCACCGGTCTGAAATATCATCCGGACAATCGCGATGGTGAAATGATAGCGGGACTACCAGAGTCATCATCAGTTACAGCCAATCAGGGATGAAAAATACGACGTCGCGCTGTTCACTGGTTCTGGTACCCATTACCACTT
>JALSGV010000017.1 GCA_026982565.1 Gammaproteobacteria bacterium | reverse complement strand
CGTGCCGGTTCGCTGCAAGGCGGCGAAAGGCCGCTGTAGTCATTCTACAGCAAGTTTCGCCAACGCAGTCAGCGGGCCGGCACGCAATGGCCTGTCTTTTGATTTCAATCTGTCAGGGACTTCAGGCCTGCGCCGGCACGGCGTTGCGGCGCTTGCCAATGGAATGACCATTGCCTGCGCGCCGCGCCTTGTTCCAGCACAGGCCTGAAGCCCTGAATACGATATGTATGGTTGCCGGGTTAATAACCGCGCCTTCCCCATGGTCAGTTTCTCCTGACCGCCTGCATCTCGTCGATCGCCTTGTTGGCCAGGGCGTCGGCCATTTCATTTTCCTGGTGGCCGGAGTGCCCGCGCACCCAGCGCCATTCGATGTCGTGCTGCGAAGCAAGCGCGTCCAGCTCCCGCCACAGATCGGCGTTCTTGACCTCCTTGCGGCCCGCCGTTTTCCAGCCCCGCTTTTTCCAAGCCGAGATCCATTCCACGATCCCCTTTTTGACATACTCCGAATCCGTGGTCAATCGCACCCGCGACGGTCGCTTCAGGGCCTCCAGGGCCCTGATGGCGGCCAGCAGTTCCATACGGTTGTTGGTGGTATGGGGTTCGGCCCCATACAAGGTTTTCTCGCGCCCCTTGTAGCGCATGAGCACGCCCCAGCCACCCGGGCCCGGGTTGCCGCGACAGGCGCCATCTGTATAGATATCAACTATGTCAGCCACACGCAAGCTCCCGCTGTCAGGTTACATCCGCTTCGATAAACCTGCGCCGTGTGCGCCAGCGAGGCTTGATGGGGGTCAGGGTCACGACCCGTTTCTTGGCCACCAGGATATAGGCGCCACCGAATATGGGACACCAGCGCCGGCCCAATGACTCCAAAAAAGTCAGCCTGTTCATGATGCCCGATCGCTGCATGGGCGGTCTGAAGAAACAGGTGTGCGTATAGATGGTATCGAAACCCAGCAGCGCCAGCCAGTCATTGAGACGCATCATGCTGCGAAAGTTCCCGCACCAGGGCGGCCTGGAGCGGCGCAGACGCAACAGACGCCATATTCCCCATAAACTCCATGGATTGAAGCCGATAATCACCACATGCCCCTCGGCGATGAGCACCCGCTCCACTTCGCGCAGGACCTCATGGGGATTGTTCTCGAATTCCAGGGTATGATGCAGTATCACAACATCGATGGCGTCACGCTGCAAAGGCAGGGAATCGGGCTTCCCCACCAAGCCAGGCCTGATGGGCTGACGCTCACCATGCCCATTCCCGGCCCGCTCCCCGTCCACATCGACGATGACACGGTGGGGAACCCGGCTGGCCCCCAACAGATCGTCCTCAACCAGTTGCCCTATCTGTATCAGGTGGTAACCGAAGAGATTGGGCAATACTTGCTCGAGCGCCTGCAGTTCGGCCTCCAGCAACCATTGGCCCAAACTGCGGCTGTACCATTCACGCAAGCCCTGTCTATCGGCACAGACATTCCGCTTCTTTCTTCGCAATCCTGGCACTTTGACTTTTCGGGTCATGGTAAATCCGCTAACCTGTAATCGTATGATCCCGGCGCAGGCACAGTGAGACTGTCATGAACATCATCCCCATACCCGCCTTTGCAGACAATTATATCTGGCTTATCGACCCAGATCACAATGGGCACACCAACAACGGAAAACGGGCGGGTGTATTTATCGTGGATCCTGGAGCAGCCGCCCCGGTCATGGATGGGCTGCAACGCTTCGGTCTGTCACCGCTCGGCATACTGATCACTCACCATCATTATGATCATATTGGCGCCATCGAACCACTGCTGCATGAATTCAATATCCCGGTTTACGGGCCCGCCCGCGGCAATATACCAGCTTTGAGCCATGCTTTACATGACGACGACATGCTTGTCCTGTCCCGCAGTATCCGCTTGCGCGTCATGGAAACGCCGGGCCATACGGCTGATCATATCGTATACTACGGCGCCGGCGCCCTGTTCTGTGGTGACACCCTGTTTGCCGGAGGCTGTGGACGCATCACCGACGGCACCGCCGCCCAGCTCTATGCCTCCCTGCAGCGCATTGCGCGACTACCTCGTGGTACCCGCGTCTATTGCGCCCACGAATACACACTGGCAAATCTCGAGTTCGCCATCCAGGTGGAGCCTGACAACCTGGACTTACAGGCCCGTTTGCAACGGACGGCCGGGCTGCGCCGTGAAGGACGCTGCACACTGCCCTCCACCATTCATGAAGAAAAATTGACCAACCCCTTTCTACGCTGCCACCTCCCTTCCGTCCACGCCGCCGCCGAAGCCCATGCCGGCCGGAATCTTCTCTCTCCCGAAGCGGTCTTTGCCGTGATCAGATATTGGAAAGACGGGATGTGAATTCATGCGCAGCTATGGATCGCCTCTCAAGAATGGGGCTATAATCGCCGCTTACAATAGCGAGGGCGACTCCGCAAAACAAGACAAATCATGATAAAAATCAACAAGAAAGAAAAAAACATGCTCTTTCTGGTCGCCCTCTGCGGTTTCCTGGGGAGCTGCGCGACGACACCGCGGGCGGCCGACGGCCAGCAAAGCGCCGTCGATGCGGGGCAAGCCACCACCTCGTCCGCCATCGCGCGGGCGGAACAATCCCCCACCCCTCCTGCAACTTCCGTTCACCATGAGAAATCCATCACGGCACCGATGGAAAGCGGCCTGCAAACCCCCTTCCCGGCCGTGCCGCAGGCGGACGACAAAAGAACCGCCCGGATCGTGCT
Source organism: Gammaproteobacteria bacterium (assembly GCA_026982565.1). GTDB lineage: Bacteria > Pseudomonadota > Gammaproteobacteria > SZUA-140 > SZUA-140 > SZUA-140. Next base: position 3,104 of record JALSGV010000017.1, on the reverse strand, counting down.
TGCGCAGGCATCCGCGCCCATGGAGCAGGCCATGGCAAGCACGGAAGAAGAGCAGGCCCTCGCGGTGGAAAAGGACCTGTGGGAACGCATACGTCATCAGTACGGCATTCCCCCTCAGCGCCACAAACTGATCGACCAGGAACGCAACTGGTATGTCAAGCACCCCAGCTATCTGGACAGAACCACGCGGCGCGCCCGCCCCTATCTCCACCTCATCGTCGAAGCGCTGGAAGAACGCAATATGCCCATGGAGATCGCCCTCCTCCCCATCGTGGAGAGCGCCTTCCAGCCTTTCGCCTATTCCCATGGACAGGCGGCCGGCATCTGGCAGTTCATCCCGGGCACCGGTAGACACTATGGCCTGAAACAAAACTGGTGGTATGACGGCCGGCGGGACATCGAGGCATCGACCCGCGCCGCTCTCGATTATTTACAGCACCTCCACAAGATCTTCAAGGGCGACTGGCTGCTGGCCCTGGCCGCCTACAATTCGGGCAGTGGCACGGTCAAGTCGGCCATCAGTTACAACCGCAAGCGCAACCGCGGCACGGACTTCTGGTCACTGCGCCTGCCAAGGGAGACCCGCTCCTATGTCCCCAAACTCATGGCCCTCGCCGATATCGTCGCCGCGCCAGAGCATTACCAGGTGCGGCTACAGGCCATACCGGACAAACCCTATCTTGCCAAGGTAGAGATAGGCTCCCAGATTGACCTGGCGCTCGCCGCGGAACTGGCCGGCTTGTCCATCGATGACATCTATCGCTACAACCCCGGCTTCAACCGCTGGGCAACGGATCCTGACGGCCCCCACAGCCTGCTGCTGCCCGTGGAAATCGCCGACAGTTTTCAGAACAAGCTCAGCAAGGTGGCGCCCGAGAGGCGCATTACCTGGATCCGCCACCGCATCCGCGAGGGTGAAACCCTGGGGCACATCGCCAACCGCTATGACACCACGGTCAGTGTCCTGCGCAAGGTCAACAAGATCAACGGGCACATGATCCGTGCGGGGAAAAACATGCTGATCCCCGTAGCCGCGAAGGACCTCGATGCCTACAAACTCAGCCTTGCGCAACGGGTCAAGGCCACCCAGAACAGGCGCAAGAAAGGCGCCCGTATCGTACACCACGTCAAGCGCGGAGACACCCTGTGGGACTTGTCCCGCAAGTACCAGGTCAACACGCGCCAGCTGGCGAGATGGAATGCCATGGCGCCTGGCGATTACCTCAGGCCCGGGCAAAAACTGGTAATCTGGAAAAGCTCCGCCAACTCTAATTCAAGTATGTCGGCCGGCATGGCGCCAGGGCTGGAAGGCACCATCCGGCGTATCCGCTATGTAGTGCGCAAGGGTGATTCCCTGTCACGGATCTCCCAAAAGTTCAATGTCAGCATTTCCGACCTGCGCGCCTGGAACGCGCTACCCAAGGGAAAATATCTTCAGCCCGGCCAAAGGCTGACTCTCTATGTCAACGTCATTGCCCAAACCGAGAGTAGCTGACGCCAGCCCCATCAAACGATATATCCCCTTGTTTATACTTCGATAATATAGACTGCTTAGTCAAGGCGCCAGGGTAATGAAAATCCCTCGCCTGCCGATATACCAAGTATGCAAGGTGGCCTATTCCCCTCATGCATGCCTTGCATCCTTGCTGCATAGGCCGCGCTATATTGCCGGCCGTTCCTATCAACAACCCGGATTATGAGTCTGATTTTGGCTGAATTCACCCAGGAAAAAATCCCCGTTCACGACCTTGCCAAAGGCATGTATGTTTCCAGCCTGGACCGCCCCTGGGTAGGCACTCCTTTTCCCCTGCAGGGGTTCTATATCCGCAACGATGAAGACATCAATAAACTGAGCCAGTATTGCGAATTCGTCACGGTTGATACCCTCAAGAGCCGCGTCCCTGTCAAGGGCTGTCATGCCGTGCCGCCCCGCCGCTACCGGCCGGCAGGCCCGGGCAACGCCACCATTGCCGCCGTAAAAAAAAATGCCCCGGCCTGTTCCCTGGAAAAAGGGAAACTGGTTCGCAACCCAAAGGCCTACAAACGATCCCTACCCCTCAAGCAGGAACTCAATCAGGCCAGCAAGCTGCACATCGACATCTCCAGGGCCGTGGACCAGGTGATGGACACGCTGGCGGCTGGACGCCCCGTACCGCTGCGCCCGACCAGAAAAATCGCCAATCGCATGGTGAACAGCATCTCCCGGAATCCCGATGCCTTCGTATGGATCGCGCGTATCCGCGACAAGGATGAGTACACCTACAGCCATTGTGTGCGCTCATCCATTTGGGCCATCACCTTCGGGCGTCATCTGGGGCTGGATAAAGACAGCCTGGAAAACCTGGCGCTGGGCGTCTTGCTCTCCGACATCGGCAAGGCCGATATCCCAGAGGCACTGCTTGTCAAGGACGATATCCTTTCCGACAGCGAGCATGAGATGCTCAAGAAACACGTAGAGTACGGGGTAGGCATTCTGTCCAACTGCAAAGGCATCAACAGCGAAATCATATCGGTGGTCATGACCTGCCATGAAAGACACAATGGCGCGGGATACCCCCGCGGCCTGAAGGGCGACCAGATCCCCCTGCTGGGAAAGATTGCCGGTATCGTGGATTTCTACGATGCCGTAACCTGCCCGCGCCACGAGGAGGCCGCCCTTTCTCCCTCCGAGGCCATGATCAAGCTGCACCATATCCGCGGCAACGACTTCCAGGAAGAGCTGGTGGACGAGTTCATCCAGGCCATCGGCATCTATCCAACAGGCTCACTGGTGGAGCTGAGTTCGGGAGAGGTGGGCGTCATCACGGAACAGAACGAGGGGCGGCGCCTGCGCCCCAGGATCCTGCTGATCCTTGACTGTTACAAACAGCCATTGAAGAAACACAGGGAAATCGACCTGCAGAAGACCCTGCATGATGCCAACGGGGGGAAACTGAACATCACCGCCTGCCTGCCTGACGGTGCCTACGATATCGACTTGTCAGCCTTTCGCAAGAACTTCATCGGTCGCTTCCTGGGTCTGGGCAATGCCCTGTTCCATCACTGAAGCATCTCCCTGATCAGCTCCCGGACCGCAGCGGCCTCGAAAGGCTTGTCGCAGATGG
>JALSGV010000016.1 GCA_026982565.1 Gammaproteobacteria bacterium | reverse complement strand
GCACGATTTTCACCCTGCGGGTACAAATGAGCCGGAATCCATGTCGTTAAAACCACTGGATTCCCGCTTACCCCATGCGGGAATGACGTATAGCGACTATTCCGCCATCTGAGGGGTGAGTAGTTACGTTGCCGGGTTAATATTTTTTCACTATAGCATATAAAACAACGATTTCAGTGACCGATGGATTCAAGAAAAGGAAGATTCGCGCCGCTACAACAACGGAGGAAGGACTGTTATAGAGCACTTTGCCGGGGAGGGCGTGGTGGCAAGACGATTCCATTTGACCTTTGCTCTGTTCGCAGGGCTGTGCCTGGTGATGCCGGTGACCGTTTTCTCTGCTGTTGTGCAGTCAGAGCATATGGGTTGGCGGTCCTATGCCGCCACGGAATACTATCAGTGGAAGGAATCCATCCCCCAGAAATCCAATTTTCTGACGGAGTCCGGCGCCCGGTATGCCTTGGGCCTGGCTTATTCCAATTTCACCAATCTGCATCGCGGCGTTCTCATCGAGGTCGACGCCAAGGTCTACAATGGCTCGGTGGCGTATGATGGCAATGCCTTCGATTTGACGGAAGTGGCGCCCGAACTCAAACCATTCAGAACGAATACGCGCTATTTCGGCAATACCTTGCAGCTGAATTCCGGCTACCGTTTTCCGCTGCCGCAGGGCGCCTTGATACGCGCGGTGGATGCCCGCCTGTCCCTGGGCTCGGAGTATTGGCAAAGGCATATCGGCAGTGGCTCACTGGCGGATGGCACTGCTGTACAGGGATATCAGGAAATCTATCATGTGCTGTATGCCAAGGCCGGTATCGGGTTTCTGCTGCAGACCGGCACTCATGGGCACAACATAGACATGGGTGTCAAATTACCCCTGCGTATCCGTGAGACCATTGATTTCAGCACCCTGGGCGCGACCGTGGATTTGCAGCCCCGCGCCCGTGTTTCCTATTATGCCTCGTGGTTGATATACCCCATCCTGCCGGGCAGCAGCGCCTTTTCTCTTTCCTTCTACCTGGAACAGACCCGCTTCAGCAAATCAGATATCGAGACCTTTACCTTCCGCAGTGGTGGGCAGACCTATCAATCGGCCATTTATCAGCCGGACAGCGAATCGACGGTGATGGGGTTGCGGGGATTCTGGGAGTTCTGAGGCGCAGCCGTCAGGATGCCTTGGCATCGTCTTCCTGGTAGGGTTCGGTATAGTCGCAGTCCTTCTGTGGGCAGACGATCTCCGTACCCTTGCGCTTGGTGGTCTTGATGGTCAGCATGGGCCAGTCGCATTGCGGGCAGGGCGTGTCGACGGGCTCGTTCCACACGGCGTAACTGCAATCGGGATAAGTTGAGCAGGAATAGAAGATCTTGCCGCGCCGCGACTTGCGCTTCAACATGGTTCCCTTTTTGCACTGCGGGCACTTGACGCCCGTATCCGTGGGTTTCTCCAGGGGCTCGATGAATTTGCAGTCGGGGTAGGTGCTGCAACCGATGAACTTGCCATAGGGCCCCTGGCGGATGATCAGGGCCGCACCGCATTGGGGGCATTGCCTGCCTTCCACGGTTTCCACTTCCGGTGTGTCGCTGTCGTCGCCGATGTTGCGGGTGTAGTCGCAGTCGGGGAATCCGGTGCAGCCGACGAACATGCCGCGCCGCCCCAGGCGCACGGAGAGCTGCTTGCCGCACTTGGGGCATTCCTCGTCGATGAGTTCCTGGGTGACATCCTTGCGCTGCACGGTCTTGTCCTTGCTGTCCACCCGTTCCTTGAAGGGCTTCCAGAATTCCTTCATGAGGGGGATCCATTCCTTCTCGCCGCGTGAGATGGCATCCAGCTCGTCTTCCAGTTTGGCCGTGAAGTCGTAATCCACGTAGCGGTCGAAGTGTTCGGTGAGGAACTTGTTGACGATGCGTCCCACGTCCGTGGGCTTGAAACGCTTTTTGTCGAGGACGGCGTATTCCCGCTGCTGCAGGGTGGCGATGATGGAGGCATAGGTTGATGGGCGGCCGATGCCGTGTTCTTCCAGCGCCTTGATGAGGCTGGCCTCGCTGTAGCGCGGCGGCGGTTCCGTGAAGTGTTGCTCGGGGCGCAGTCTTTCCAGCTTGAGTGTGTCGCCCACCTTCAGGTCCGGCAGCATGCGCTCCTCGTCCTTGTCCTTCTGTTTCTCGTCGTCCCGCCCTTCCTGGTAGACCGCCATGAATCCGGGCTTGGCGATCATGGAGCCCGTGGCGCGGAAGACGACATCCTCGCCGGCCTGCATGTCGATGGCGACGGTATTGATGGTGGCGTGAATCATCTGGCAGGCCAGGGCGCGTTTCCATATGAGATTGTAGAGCTTGTACTGATCGCTGCTCAGGTGCTGTTTGATGGACTCGGGTTCCATGGCGATGGCGGTAGGGCGGATGGCCTCGTGGGCCTCCTGGGCGTTCTTTGACTTGGTCTTGAAGCTGCGCGGCTGCTTGGGCAGATTTTCCTCTCCGTAGCGCTGGCTCACGAAGGCGCGGATATCCTCGATGGCCTCCTGGGCCAGATTGACGGAATCCGTACGCATGTAGGTGATGAGACCCGTGGCGCCCTCGCCCGTATCGATGCCTTCATACAGTTGCTGGGCGGTGCGCATGGTGCGTTGCGCCGTGAAGCCCAGCTTGCGGGCCGCCTCCTGCTGCAGCGTGGAGGTGATGAAGGGCGCGGCGGGATTGCGCTTGCGCTGCTTCTTCTCGATATTGGCGATGACCAGTTTGCCGTTGGCGGTGGACAGGATGTGTCCTTCGATCTCCCGCGCGTCTTTTTCATTGGTGACGCTGAACTGGGTGATCTTCTTGTCCTTGTAGCGGGACAGCTTGGCGCTGAAGCGGTCCTTGCCCTTGGCGACATCGGCCTCGATGGTCCAGTATTCACGCGGCTTGAAATTCTCGATTTCCTGCTCGCGCTCCACGATCATGCGCAGGGCGGGGCTCTGTACCCGGCCCGCGGACAGGCCGCGGCGGATCTTTTTCCACAACAGGGGCGAGAGATTGAAGCCTACCAGGAAATCCAGGGCGCGCCGCGCCTGCTGGGCGTTGACCAGTTCCATGGAGAGTTCACGGGGATGGGCCAGGGCCTCCTGGATGGCGTTCTTGGTGATCTCGTGGAAGACGATGCGGTAGGCCGGCTTGTCCTTGAGAAGATTCTTTTCCTGGAGGATATTGTAGATGTGCCAGGAGATGGCCTCGCCTTCGCGATCCGGGTCAGTGGCCAGGTACAGGGCGTCGGCCTTCCTCATGGCCTTGACGATGGCTTCGATGTGTCTGCCGTTCTTTTCGATCACCTGGTACTTCATGGCGAAGTCGTGGTCGGGGTCCACGGCGCCTTCCTTGGGTTGCAGGTCGCGCACATGCCCGTAGGAGGCGAGGACTTCGAAGTCCTTCCCGAAATATTTCTTCAGGGTTTTTGCCTTGGCGGGCGATTCCACGATGACCAGGTTTTTACTCATGGGCGCTTTGTAACATCATGTCAAATTGAAATGCAAGCCAATCACCTTGTTATTCGTGAGGTATTGTCCGTGGCAGGGACGTTTTGTTCATGCCTGTCAGCTTGGATGCAGTGTATATATCGCAAGTTCAGATATTTTATTGAATTGCGGGTCAGGCGGGGCTGCCAGCGCCGGAATTTGCAGATAATTGATATAGCCTTGTCAGGCAGAATCGGCAAAGGCTGGAAAAGAGGCCGCTTCAGGAACGGGCAGCATGCAGCATGGATCGGGAGATGAAACCGCAATCAGTGCAATTGCAGGTTCAGGCTCTGGTCGTCGAAGACGAAGTCCTCCAGCCAGGTGCAGGCGGCCTCGTACCCGGGCTGGTTGAACAGCACCATGAGTATGACCCACTTGACGCCCTCGATATCGATATCCTCGCTTTCCAGGGCCATGACGCGGTCGATGACCAGTTCGCGGGTGGTGGGCGTCAACACGTCCATCTGCTCCAGAAAGAGGATTAGGCCGCGGCTTTGCTGGTCGATACGGTCCATTTCACCCGAGGTGTAGATGCGATGCGTGAGTTGCTTGGGGGGCGTGATGAGGGCGGTATTGCCTTGCTCACGCAACTGTGCCAGGGACTCCAGCCAGTCGAAGGCCTTGCTGATTTCCCTGTCGGGGAAGCCGGCGGCACTGAGGCGGGTCTTGATGGATTCTTCATCCGGGTTAAGGGAGAGTTCGTCGTCCACGCAGTGCTCGAACAGGTAGAGCAGCACATCCAACATGTTTTCCTTCATCTGATTTCCTCTATTTGAGACGTGTAAATGTGCCTCCCGAGAGAGAAACAATACGGTTTTGCAGTTCCAGCCACAACAGGATGGAGGAAAGCCGATCTGCCGTCAATCCCGTCCGCGTCACAAGCATATCAATAGTCGTGGGGGTATAGTCAATATGATCAAGCACTTTTTGCTGCAGTGGGTCATATTCCGTATTGCCCGACGCCGTTTCATCGTTATCCTGGAACATAGGCACAGGCCTGGAAAAAGCGCCCAGTTCCTCCAGTATATCATCGATACCTTCCACCAGTTTGGCCCCTTCACGGATCAGCGCATGGCAGCCTCGCGATTGAGGGCTATGGATGGAGCCGGGGATGGCGAAGATTTCCCGGCCCTGTTCCAGGGCCATGCGCGCGGTAATGAGAGAGCCGCTGTTGACAGCGGCTTCCACGACCAGGGTGCCCAGGCTCAGGCCGCTGATGAGGCGGTTGCGGCGTGGAAAATTTTTCCGGGAGGGTGGCGTGCCTATGGGAAATTCTGATATCAAAACACCGTTTCCCGCTATTCGGGCAGCGAGTTCACGATGACTGGCTGGGTAGATATGATCGAGCCCGGTTCCCATGACGGCCACGGTGGGCGCCCCGCGGTCAAGCGCGCCCCGGTGGCTGGCGCCGTCAATACCCAGCGCCAGCCCGCTGGTGACGATATAGCCGTATTGGCTGAGGCTGGCGGCGAATGCCAAGGCGGTATCGAGGCCGCTGGGGGTGGGATTGCGGCTGCCTACCATGGCGATCTGGGGCTGAGAGAGGAGGCGGATATCACCCGTGACATAGAGCAACGGCGGCGGGTCAGGCAGCTCCTTCAGCAGCGCGGGGTAGGCGGGGTGATGCAGGGTGAGTATTTGATTGCCTTCCCGTCCCAGCCATTTCAGGTCTGCGGCGATGAGATCCTGTGGGGGTGGATTGCAGATGCCTGCAACGGTCTTGTCCCGTAGTCCACGGGAGGCCAGTTGTTGGGGGCTGGCTGCAAAGATGCCCTGCGGGGTGCCGAAATCCTGCAACAGAGCGCTGCAGGTGCGTGGTCCCATGCCCGGGATGCGGGACAGCAGCAGCCACTCTTGGATATCGTTTTCGGCATTCATCGCTTCTTCCCTGAAGCTGGTGTATTTCAAAAGGGCTGACAGGGCGGGCCCTCAGGGTTGGGTAAATGTATCATAGACGCGCATATCCCGGAACGCCTCCATGATGAGGCCATAGCTGACCTTGTCGAAGGTGCGCACCACCAGGACGATGCCGGCGCGCTCTTTGGGTAATTGCACCTTTGCGCCCCGTCCAGCGACAGTATCGCGGATCATATGCCCCGTTTGATGGATCACGAGCACGTGGCCGGCTTCAAGACCATCATTTTTGCCTTTATTGAGGACGACCGTGTGGTATTGACCTATGCGTGAGACCCCGTCCAGCACTGAAATGACATAGCCTTCGATGGGCTGGTTCGGCCGGTGGGGGAGGAAGAAATGATCCAGTTCCTCTTCTTTCTCTACGGGAATGATGCGGTCGCCAATGAGGATCTCGCGGGTGGCGTGGGTGATAATGATGGTGGACGGGTCGCCATCGCGCACCAGCCTGGCCGTCGCGATCTGCAGGGCCTCGAAGCCCAGAATATCCTTTTTCCTGGCGTCCGGATTGCGATAGGCGTCCCCGCGCCGGATGATGCGGTATTGCGTGCCATTTTCCGTGTTGAGATTTCGTGCATAGATCCGATCCCCGGTGCCGCTGATGAGCTTGCCCTCGTCGTGGGCGACGACGTAACCCGTCTGCTCCAGCTCTTCTTCACTGATGATGCGTGGATAGAGCAGGAACTGCTTGATGGCATCGGCGGGAATGGTGGGAATGGCGCTTTCCAGCGCCGAGAAGCGCGCCTGGGGTGACAGTTTGACGATGGGGCGCCCGCGGCGGTCGATGCGCAGGCGTGGCTTGCCATCCACATAGACCAGGCTGATGACGTCGCCGGGATAGATGAGATGAGGGTTTTCGATATCGGGGTTGAGCTGCCAGATCTCCGGCCACAGCCAGGGATCCTCCAGAAACCGTGAGGAAATATCCCACAGGGTATCTCCCTTGACCACCACATAGCGGTCGGGATGGTTTTCTTTGAGCTTGAGGGTATCCGCCAGCAACGGTGATCCGCAGATCGCCAGCATGAGCAAACCCAGAAAAAGCATTCTGCCGTACATTTCCACCGCCTTGATGAATTTATCCATGTAAGAGTAGTCAAAACCAGCAGTTCACAACAACTATAGCGTGCAGCGGGTGGAATCCTTTAAGATTCACATGAACTTGCCGGGTTGATGGACCCTCAGGTATAACACATTTGACGCACAACACATGGCCATACATCACATTTTGCACTATCCGGATCCACGTCTGCGCTTCAAGGCGGCGCCCATCGCCAAGGTGGACGATGAGATTCGCCTGCTGATCGACGACATGTTCGAGACCATGTATGCCGCGCCTGGCATCGGGCTTGCCGCGCCCCAGATCAATATTAGCAAGCGATTGATTGTTGTAGATATAAGCGAGAAGCGTAACGAGCCCCTGGCGCTCATCAATCCGGAGATCCGCCTGCGTGAGGGCAGCCAGAAGAGCGATGAGGGCTGCTTGTCGGTACCGGGCATCAGCGAGGGGGTGGAGCGTGCGGCGCGAATCGCGGCCGCGGGGCTGGACCGCGACGGCAAGGCCGTGGAAATCGAGGCCGAGGGCCTGCTGGCGGTGTGTATCCAGCACGAGATCGATCACCTCGATGGCAAGTTGTTCGTCGACTATCTCACCGAGATGAAACGCAAGCGCATCCGCAAGAAAATGGAGAAGGCGCGGCGCCAGGCCATGTAGGCTTTCACATTCATCGATATGTCCAACGAACTCAAGATCATCTTTGCGGGCACGCCCGAATTCTCCACCTGTCCGCTGCAGGCCCTGGTGGAATCGCGGCATCAGGTGTGCGCCGTCTATACCCAGCCCGACCGGCCGGCCGGGCGGGGGCGCCGTCTGCAGCCCAGTCCCGTGAAGCAGTTGGCCCAGTCCCATGGCATCCCGGTATTTCAACCGGAAACCCTGAAAGATCCCGCCGTGTGGGCCGAACTCGGGGGCTTCCAGGCGGACCTGATGGTCGTGGTGGCCTATGGTCTGATCCTCCCTCCCGAGGTGTTGTCCATACCGTGCCTGGGATGCATCAACATCCACGCCTCACTGCTGCCGCGCTGGCGCGGCGCCGCGCCCATCCAGCGCGCCATCCTGGCGGGTGACCGCGAGACGGGTATCACCATTATTCAGATGGACGCCGGCCTGGATACAGGCGACATGCTCATGCGCGCCCCCTGCGCCATCGAGCCTGATGATACGGCAGGCACATTGCACGACCGGCTCGCCCGCCTGGGCGCGCAAACGCTGTTGCGGGCCCTCGAAGCCTGGCTGGCGGGGGACGTCACGCCCCAGCCCCAGGACGACGGCCAGGCCTGTTATGCGCCCAAGCTGAGCAAGGCGGAGGCCTGCCTGGAGTGGCGCAAGCCGGCTGAACAACTGGAGCGCGAGGTGCGCGCCTTCAATCCCTGGCCTGTTTCTTATACTTGCCTGGAAGGGTCGCGGCTGCGGGTGTGGCGGGCCTGCTGCCTGGAGGGCGATGCGTCCTCACCACCCGGTTACGTTCTCAAGGCCGGCAGGGAAGGCATCGATGTGGCTACTGGCAAAGGCGTGTTGCGCTTGCTGGAGGTGCAACCGGCAGGCGGCAAGACCATGACGGCAGGTGAATTTCTCAATGCCCGTCCCCTGACGGCGGGGACGATGCTGGGTGAGTGATAGAAACCGCAGGACCGGATCAGGCACAGGCAGCAGGGTCCTGAATGCCAGGACAGTCGCCGGTGACGTGCTGGTGGACGTATGCTGTCGGCGGCGCTCCCTGGCGGCGGCCCTGCCCTTCCATCTGGCCAGGCTCAGGGAGGACGAGCGCGCGCTGGCCCAGGAATTGAGTTACGGCGTGTTGCGTTGGTATCCTCGCCTGCAGGGCATCGTTGAGCGCTTGTTGAAGCGTCCCCTGAAGTCCCGTGATTGCGATATCCAGTGCCTGCTGCTGCTCGGTCTCTATCAATTGATCTACATGCGCATACCGCCACACGCCGCCGTCTCCGAGACGGTGAATGTGGTGAAACGCTCGGACAAAAGCTGGCTGCAGGGCATGGTCAACGGCGTGTTGCGTAATTTCCTGCGCCGTCAGAACGCCTTGCTGGAGGCAGTGGATCGTCACGAGGCCGGTCGTTACGCCCACCCCCAGTGGATCATTGCGCGGCTCAAGTCGGCCTGGCCCGATGAATGGCGGAATATATTGCATGCCAACAACCAGCGGCCGCCCATGATCCTGCGCGTCAATGGGCGGCGGCAGACACGCACGGAATATCTCGCCAGGCTGGCCGGGGTGGGCTACAGCGCCCGCCCCTTCCTTCATAACAGTGTGGGCGTCATTCTCGACAGGCCGGTGGATACGGCGCTGTTGCCGGGCTTTGCACGGGGCGCCGTCTCCGTGCAGGATGGCGCGGCGCAATTGGCGGCGGAACTTCTGGATGCTCAAGCGGGTCACCGGGTGCTGGACGCCTGCGCCGCGCCGGGTGGCAAGGCCTGTCATATCTTCGAGCGACAACCCGCCCTGGGTGAACTGCTGGCCGTTGAAATCGACGGGGAGCGTCTGGAACGGGTGCGTGAGAACGCAAGGCGTACCGCCGCACAGCTTACCCTGATACAGGGGGATGCCGCCGCGCCTGCCGCCTGGTGGGATGGACAGCCCTTCGACCGTATCCTCCTCGATGCCCCGTGTTCCGCCAGTGGCGTGATCCGGCGTAACCCGGACATCAAGATTCTGCGTCAGTGCGATGACATCGGGGCCTTAATTCGGTTACAGTCCAGTTTATTGCAGGCTCTGTGGCCCTTGTTGAAGACGGGCGGCATGCTGCTCTATGCCACATGTTCGGTTTTCCCGGAAGAAAATGCCATGCAGGTAGATAATTTTCTTGCATCGCAACAGGACGCGCGCACCGTGCCCCTCATGGGCGAGTGGGGGCGGGATATGGCTGCGGGCAGACAGATCCTGCCGGGTGAGGATGAAATGGATGGGTTTTATTATGCCTGCATCAGGAAAGGCTAGACACCATGCCAGGCTTGGCGAAGCGGTGGTGCTGCGCCGCTTTCCGGGTTGGATCCTGGGCATGGCGCCGTCTTCCCTGATACTGCTGATGGCGGCGGCGTCCTTTGTACTTTTTGCCGGCCCCGCGCGTTCCCATGGCATCGAGATCAACGAGGCCCGCACCGAATTCATCGATGGTGTGTTGTACCTGGATGCCTCCGCCACCATCCGCCTCAGCGTTCCCATGATAGACGCCCTGCACGAGGGTGTGCCGCTGGATTTCAGGATGCGCATCGAGATCATCCGCCAGCGCGACTATTGGGCCGACGATACCTTCGCGACGCTGGGGCAGCGCTACCGCCTCAAGTATCAGGCCCTCACCCAGCAATATCTGATCATCAATCCCAACAGCGGTTCACGGCACAGCATTCCGTCCCTGGAGGCCGCTCTGTCGGTGCTGGGTACGGTGGTGCGCCTGCCCATTCTGGATGCCAGTCTGCTCGATCCCAGCGCACACTATATGGGGCGCATATTGTTCAAGCTCGATGACGATGCCCTGCCGGGTCCCTTGCGCCTGCGTTCCTATGTCACCACGGAGTGGCGTATGAAAAGCGAATGGTTTACATGGTCCATCCAAGACTGAAACGCCTGGGCAGTGGTTTTCTGCCCATCTTCGTACTGTTCGTTTTCCTTATCGTCTCCCTCTATATGATGAGTGCGGCGACAGAGAACTCCGAACAGTTCGGCCGCATCTATCTCCCCCTGCTGGCCATCAATATTCTGGCCTCCATCATCCTGCTGGTCTTGATCGCTTCCAATCTCTATCGCCTCATCCAGCAATACCGCAATCATGCCACCGGTTCGCGCCTGACCATGCGACTGGTGGTAATGTTCGTCATCATCGCACTGGCGCCCGTTTCCGTGGTCTACTATTTCTCTCTGCGCTTCATCGAACGCGGCATCGACAGCTGGTTCGACGTGCGTATCGAGAAGGCATTCGATGACGCCCTGGCCCTGAGCCGTAAATCCCTGGACGAACGCAAGCTCGCCTATTTGAAAAAGGCGCGCGCCATCGTGGAGGTTCTGTCCGTGGAGGAGGGAAAACAGATGGCTCTGGGATTGACGGATCTGCGCGAGGAATATGGCGCCTATGAGCTGGCGCTCATTGGCCGCGGCGATCACATCATCGCCTCCAGCAGCAGCAATTCCACCACTCTTTTGCCCAACATGCCGCCCGAGAGCGTTCTGCTCCAGGTGCAACAGGGCAGCGATTACATCGGCCTGGAAGAGATCAGCGACCTCGGCCTGTTCATACGCGTGGTCATCGGCGGCCCTTCGCCGGGCGCCATCGGGGAGAGGCCGGTGCTCAACGCCTTGTTTCCCGTGTCGGACCAGATGCAACTGCTGGCGGGCAATGTGCAATCCGGGTACAGCCAGTATCAGCAACTGGTCTACCTGAGAAAACCGCTCAAGTTCAGTTTTACGGTCACCTTGTCCCTGGTATTGTTGCTGAGTTTCCTGTTCGCCGTATGGGCGGCCTTTTTCGCGGCCAGGCGTCTGGTGGCGCCCATCCGGGTACTGGTCATCGGTACGCGCGCCGTGGCCAGCGGCCATTACAACAAGCGCCTGCCGTCCTACTCCAATGACGAATTGGGTTTTCTGGTGGAGTCCTTCAATGAAATGACGGAGAAAATCTCTCAGGCGCGCGACGAGGCGGAGCGCAGCCAGCAACAGGTGCGCCGTGAGCGGGCCTACCTCAGGGCCGTGCTGGGACGCCTGTCATCGGGCGTCATGACCCTGGACAGGCGCCGGGTGATACGCACGGCGAATTCAGCCATCAGTCACATTCTCGGCGTGGAGCTCAAGGATATCGTGGGCCTGCCGGTGCCGGAATTGAGCACGCAGGGAGAGACGGGCCGGCAGCTAGCGGATGCCATCCTCAGCGGTCTGGAGAGTGGCGAGGACTGGCGCGAGGAGATCAATGTCTCCAAGGGTGGAGGCAGGCAGGTATTGATGTGCCGCGGCGCCACCCTGCCGGGAGTGGAAGGCCGGCCGGCCGGTCATGTCATCGTGGTGGAGGACGTGACGGCGCTGGTGCAGGCGCAGCGTGATGCGGCCTGGGGCGAGGTGGCCAGGCGCCTGGCTCATGAGATCAAGAATCCGCTGACACCCATCAGATTGTCCGCTGAGCGCCTGCGGCACAAATATCTTTCCAGGATGAACCCGGAGGATGCCCGCGTGCTGGATCGCTCCACTCATACCATCGTACAGCAGGTGGAGGTGATGCGGGATATGGTGCAGGCCTTTTCCGATTATGCCCGAACGCCGGATCTGGACCTGCGCATCGTGGACCTCAACAAGCTTATTCACGAGGTGCTGGACCTCTATCGGGGCCACAAGGATGAATGCCGTTTCAGGACAAAGCTGGCGCCTGACCTGCCCGTGCTGAAGATCGACGTGGGACGCATGCGCCAGTTGCTGCACAATCTTATCAAGAATTCACTGGAGGCAGCGCAGGAAAAGCCCTGTGAGATTCATATCAGCACCCATATTGCTTCCGCCCATGGCCAGGATGTGCTTGAATTGCGGATCAGGGACAATGGGCCCGGGATTTCCGGGAATATGATGGGACATTTCTTCGAGCCCTATGTGACGACCAAGCCCAAGGGCAGTGGCCTGGGCCTGGCGGTGGTCAAGAAAATCGTTGAGGAACATGGTGGCAGTATCCGCGCGGAGAACCCCGCCCAGGGGGGGGCCGAGATCATCATCCACCTGCCCCTGCGCGCAGGGCAGTCCGAGAGAGGCGTGCGGGAGCGCCATGAGGATATCCTGGAAGTGAGCGACGAATATCTGGGCGGTGGAGACCGTATCCTGCAACAGGATGACAAGGAGCAACCCCAATGAGTGCACCCTATGTATTGGTGGTGGACGACGAGCGTGACATCCGCGAGTTGATCAAGGAGATCCTTGAGGATGAGGGCTATGAAGTGGAGGCGGCGGAGAATGCCGCGGAGGCCCGCCATGCCCTGCGTGTGAGGCGGCCCGACCTGGTGCTGCTGGATGTCTGGCTGCCCGATACGGACGGCATCTCCCTGTTGAAGGAATGGGCACCCGCCAACCGTCCCATCGCGCCGGTGATCATGATCTCCGGCCATGGCACTGTCGAGACCGCGGTGGAGGCCACCCGCCTCGGCGCCTATGACTTCGTGGAGAAACCCCTCTCTCTCTCCAAACTGCTGCTGGTGGTGAAGCGCGCCCTGGAGGCGGACCGGCTGCGGCGGGAGAACATCGGCCTGAAAAAATACGCGCAACCCCTGGTCGAGCCCGTGGGCAGGAGCAAGCCTATGGAGGCCCTGAAGGAGCAGGTGAGGCGCATCGCCCAGCATAATGCCTGGGTGCTCATCAGGGGTGAAGCGGGGAGCGGGAAGGAGTTGTTTGCCCGCTATTTGCATTACAACAGCCCCCGTGCCGATGGGCCCTTCATCGAAGTGGGCGTGGGCGCCATTTCAGGAGAACGCGCCGCCAATGAATTGTTCGGCAGTGAATCGGAGGGAAGTATCAATTATGGCTACCTGGAACAGGCCAACGGAGGAACCCTGTTTCTGAGCGAGGTTGCCGATATGGACGCCACTGTGCAGGCCCGGTTTCTGAGCGCCCTGGAGACGCGTACTTTTCTGCGGGTGGGGGGAAGCGAGCCCATCGAGGTCGATGTGCGGGTGGTGGCGGCCACCCATCGGGACCTCGAGGAGGAGGTGAAGGCGGGAAAGTTCCGCGAAGATCTGTATTATCAGCTCAACGTGGTGCCCGTGGAGATCCCGCCCCTGCGTGAACACAGTGAAGACATTCCTGAATTGCTGGAATATTATGTGGACGTTTTCGCCTCACAGGAGGGGCTGCCCTACCGCAGGTTTTCCGTGGCGGCCCTGAACCGCCTGCGCCAATACACCTGGGCAGGGAACGTGCGTGAGCTGAAAAATCTGGTGCAACGCCTGTTGATCCTGGGGCGTAACGAGGAGATCTCCATGGAGGATGTGGAAATCGCCCTGGGCATGCGCAGCAAACATGCGGGAACGGAGGTGCCCATTGCTTTCGATATGGCGCTGCGCGAGGCGCGCAAGCAGTTCGAGAAGGCCTATTTCGAGTACCAGCTGGGCCTCATGGACGGCAATATCAGTAAGGTGGCCCAGGTGGCCGGTATCGAGCGAACGCATTTGTATCGCAAGCTGCGGGAACTGGGTATCAAATAAGCACAAGAAACAGCGATGAAAATAATCATTCTTGGCGCAGGGCAGGTGGGTTCTTCGGTAGCCGAGAACCTGGCGCGCGAAGCCAATGACATCACGGTGGTGGACAGCCAGGCCAAGCGCCTGCACGATCTGCAGGATCGCCTGGATCTGCGCACCGTAGTAGGCCATGCCTCCCATCCCGATGTCCTGCGCCGCGCCGGCGCGGAAGACGCCGACATGGTGATCGCCGTCACCAACAGCGACGAGACCAACATGGTGGCCTGCCAGGTGGCCTATACCCTGTTTCATACCCCGACCAAGATCGCCCGTGTGCGCGCCCGTGATTACCTGGAACATTCACAGTTGTTCACACAGGAGGCGCTGCCTATCGACATGCTCATCAGTCCCGAGCAGGCGGTGATCGATCAGATCCAGCGCCTCATCGAGTATCCCGGGGCCTTGCAGGTGCTGGATTTTGCCGGGGGCAGGGTGCGGCTGGTGGCGGTCAGGGCCTATTATGGCGGTCCGCTGGTGGGGCACGAGTTGCGGGAGATCAAGGAGCACATGCCGGGCATCGACACCCGCGTGGCGGCCATTTTCCGCCGCGGCATGCCCATCATTCCCGCCGGGGACACGGTGATCGAGGTGGACGACGAGGTGTTCTTCATTGCCGCCACGGAGAATATCCGCTCGGTGATGAGTGAGTTGCGCCGTCTCGACAAGAAGGTGAGGCGCATCATTCTCATGGGTGGCGGCAATATCGGCAAGGGGCTTGCGGCCGCCCTGGAGGAGAAATACCAGGTCAAACTCATCGACAACAATCCCGCCCGGGTGCAGGTGCTCTCCGAGGACCTGAACAAGACCCTGGTGTTGCTGGGTGACGCGGCCGACGAGGATCTCCTGGTTGAAGAGAACGTGGAGAATGCCGATGTCTTCTGCTCCCTGACCAATGACGACGAATCCAATATCCTGTCGGCCATGCTGGCCAAGCGCCTGGGGGCGCGCAAGGTCATGACCCTCATCAACCGGCGCGCCTATGTGGATCTGGTGGAGAGCAGCACCATCGATATCGCCATTTCGCCCCAACTGGCCACCATCGGTGGTCTGCTGACCCATGTGCGGCGCGGCGACGTGGTGGTGGTGCACTCCCTGCGCCGCGGGGCGGCCGAGGCTATCGAGGCCGTCGCCCATGGCGACGAGCGTTCCTCCAAGGTGGTGGGGCGCCGCGTGGAAGAGATCAAGCTGCCGCCGGGCACCACCATCGGCGCGGTAGTGCGTGGGGACGAGGTTATCATTGCCCATCATGATACGGTCGTTCAGGCCGATGACCATGTCATCCTGTTTCTGGTGGACAAGAACCGCATTGCGGAAGTGGAGCGTATCTTCCAGGTGGGGATTACCTTTCTTTGAACGCTCTATTCTTCAGCATGGTTTCGTAAGGAAGGTGGAACCCCTATGCAACGCCGCGCCATACAACGCATCATCGGTGTCCTGCTGACCATCTTCAGCTTCACCATGCTGCCGCCCGTGCTGGTGGCATGGCTGTACGACGAGGCCACCATCGAGATTTTCGTCACCACTTTCATGGCGACCCTGGTGGTGGGCATTACTTTCTGGTTTCCGGTGCGCAAGGACAAGCTGGATCTGCGCCTGCGGGACGGTTTTCTTGTGGTGGTCATGTTCTGGGTGGTGCTGGGGATCTTTGGCGCCATTCCCTTTCTCTACAACCCGGGGCTGCCGGTCGTCGACGCCATCTTCGAGTCCCTGTCGGGCCTGACGACCACGGGCGCGACGGTGATCGTCGGCTTGGACGATCTGCCCTACTCGGTGCTCTACTACCGCCAGCAGTTGCAATGGCTGGGCGGCATGGGGATCATCGTGCTGGCCGTGGCCATCCTGCCCATGCTGGGGATCGGCGGTATGCAGTTGTATCGTGCCGAAACCCCGGGTCCCATCAAGGACAACAAGCTGACGCCGCGTATCACCGAAACGGCCAAGGCACTGTGGTATATCTACCTGGGCCTGACCGTATTGTGCGCGGGCGCCTATTGGATTGCCGGCATGACCCTGTTCGATGCCATTGCCCACAGTTTCTCCACCGTGGCCATCGGTGGCTATTCGACACACGACGCCAGCATCGGTTATTTCAACAATGCCGTCATCGAATCGGTTGCCGTGGTTTTCATGTTGCTGGCGGGCGTCAATTTCGCCCTGCATTTTCTCGCCTGGCGCAATCTCAGCCTGAAGCCTTATCTCGCGGACCCGGAGTTCAAGGCCTATGTCACCTTTCTGGGTATCACCGCCCTGATAACCACCAGCTATCTCTACTACAGCGGGACTTTTTCCACGGCAGGCAGTGCGCTGCATCATGGCATATTCCAGGCCGTTTCCATCGGCACCACGACGGGTTTTACCACGGCGGAATACCATGTCTGGCCCACTTTTCTACCGGTGCTCTTGCTGCTGGGCAGCTTCATCGGCGGTTGCGCGGGATCCACGGGCGGTGGACTCAAGGTGATGCGGGTATTATTATTGCTGAAGCAGGGGGTGCGTGAAATCAAACGCCTCATTCATCCCAACGGCCAATTCCTGGTAAAAGTTGGGGGCAAGGCCCTGTCTCCCGAAGTCATGGATTCCATCTGGGGATTTTTCTCCCTGTACGTAATCTGTTTCTCGACCATGTCCCTCATCCTCGCCGCCACCGGCCTGGATCTGGTGACATCGTTCTCGGCGGTGGCGGCCTGTATCAACAATCTCGGACCGGGTCTGGGCGAAGTCGGTGCGAATTATGCAAGCATCAACCCGGTGGCCAAGGCGGTGCTGTGTCTGGCCATGCTGCTGGGGCGTCTGGAGATATTCACACTATTGGTATTGTTTACGCCGACATTCTGGCGCAAATAGTTTCAGGACAATTGACATGCAAGATGTACGGAAAAAGTGGGATGGCATCTATCAGGAAAGAGCCGGTCAGCATGCAGGCGATGCCGACCGGGTCTTGCGCGAGAACGTGCATTTGCTGCCGCGCGGCGGTGATGCCCTGGAAATCGCCTGTGGCCTGGGGGCCAATGCCCTCTTGCTGGCCGAGCGGGGTTTGCACACGCACGCCTGGGATATCTCTTCCGTCGCCATCGGCCAGTTGCAGGCAGTGGCGCGGGAAAAGGGACTGGGAAGCCTGCGGGGGGAGGCGCGTGACGTCATGCTCCATCCCCCGCCGCCGCAATGCTATGACGTCATCGTGGTAAGCCATTTCCTGGAACGGGATCTGGCATCGCATATCGTGGCGGCCTTGCGCGAGGGCGGCCTGTTGTTCTATCAGACCTTTACCCGCACGCGGGTCGGCGGCAGCGGTCCCCGCAATGAGGCCTTCAGGCTGGCGGACAACGAATTGCTGGATTTGTTCTCAACCCTCAAGGTGCTGGTCTATCGGGAAGAGGGTACGGCGGGTGATATCACGCGGGGGTTCAGGGACGAAGCCATGCTGGTGGCGCAGAAGCCGTCATGACGGGTTAATAATATGAAAGAAAAGTTTATCGAGAGACTGAAACAGCGGGTGCTGTTGTGCGATGGCGGCACGGGCACCCTGATCCAGGCGGAGGAGTGGGATCTCGAAAAGGACTTTCTGGGATTGGAGAACTGCTCGGAGATCCTGTGCACCACGCGCCCCGATTTCGTGCAGCGCGTGCACCGCACCTATTTCGAGGCGGGCGCGGACTGTGTCGAGACCAACACCTTTGGCGCCAACAAGATCGTGTTGTCAGAGTTCGATCTGCAGGACCAGGCCTATGATCTCAATGTCAAGGCGGCCCGCCTCGCCTGTGAAGCGGCAGAGGCGTTCTCCACCCCGCAGTGGCCGCGTTATGTCCTGGGTTCCATCGGGCCCGGCACCAAGCTGTGCAGCCTGGGCCACGTGGACTACGACGCCCTCGAGGCGTCCTACGCCGAGCAGGCGCGCGGCCTCCTGGATGGTGGGGTGGACGCCTTTTTGCTGGAGACCAACCAGGATCTGCTGACCCTGAAGGCGGCCGTCAATGGATGCCGCATGGCGCGCCGGGAGACGGGACGTGAGGACGTGCCCGTCTTCACCCAGGTGACCATCGAGACCACCGGCAGCATGCTGGTGGGCTCCGATATCGCCTGCGCCGTCACTTCCCTGGCCGCCCTGGACGTGGATGCCATCGGCCTCAACTGCGCCACCGGCCCGGCCGAGATGGCGGAGCACGTGCAGTACCTGGGCGAGAACTGGCCCGGTTATATCTCGGTCATGCCCAATGCCGGGCTGCCCATGCTGGTGGATGGCAAGACGGAGTATCCCCTGGGGGCGGAGGAGCTGGCCGAATGGCAGCAGCGTTTCATCGAGGAAGACGGCGTCAATCTCGTCGGCGGCTGTTGCGGCACCACGCCGGCCCATATCGCGGCATTGCGCGCCATGCTCGATGAACGCGCCTCGCCGGCGCCCGTGCCGCGCCAGGTGCGACTCACCGCGGCCGTCAGCTCTCTCTATGCTTCCGTCGCCCTGCGCCAGGAGAACAGCGTCTTCGCCATCGGCGAGCGCTCCAATGCCAATGGCTCCAAGAAATTCCGCGAACTCCTGGGGCAGGAGGACTGGGACGCCCTGGTGAGCATCGGGCGCGACCAGGTGCGCGAGGGTTCCCACGCCCTCGATGTGTGCGTGGCCTATGTGGGACGCCCCGAGGCCGCGGACATGGCCGAGCTGGTGGCGCGTTACCGCGGGCAGATCACCGTGCCCCTGGTGATCGATTCCACGGAGGTCGAAGTCATCGAGGTGGCCCTCAAGCTGCTGGGCGGCAAGAGCATCATCAATTCCATCAATTTCGAGGATGGCGAGGAGAAGGCGGCGCGGATTCTGGGCTACGCGAAAAAATTCGGCACGGCCGTGGTGGCGCTCACCATCGACGAGGAGGGGATGGCCAAGGAGGTGGACGACAAGCTCAGGATCGCCCATCGCCTCTATGACTTTGCCGTCAGGCAGCATGGCCTGCCGCCCTCCGATCTCATTTTCGATCCTCTGACCTTCACTATCTGCACCGGGGTGGAGGAGGACCGCGACCATGGCAAAAACACCCTGGATGCCATCGAACGCATCGCCAGGGAGCTGCCCGAGTGCCAGATCATGCTCGGTCTGTCCAATATTTCTTTTGGCCTCAAGGCCGCGGCGCGCCATGTGCTCAATTCCGTCTTTCTTCATCATGCCCAGCAACGCGGCATGACGGCGGCCATCATTCATGTCTCCAAGATCATGCCGCTGCACAAGATCAGCGAGGAACAGCGCGAGGCCGCCGAGGATCTGATTTTCAACCGCCGCCGCGACGGCCGGGATCCCCTGCTGCATTTCGTGGACCTGTTCAAGGACGTCGAGGTGGCCGCGGTGGAGAAGAAGCGTCCCTCTACCATCGAGGAAGTGCTGAAGCAGCGCATCATAGACGGCGACAAACAGGGCCTGGGGGAAGACATCCTCAAGGCCATGGAAAAATACCCCCCCCTGGAGATCATCAACACCCTGCTGCTGGATGGTATGAAGGTGGTGGGCGAACTGTTCGGTTCCGGAGAGATGCAGCTGCCCTTCGTACTGCAGTCCGCCGAGACCATGAAGGCCGCCGTGGCCATGCTGGAGCCGCATATGGAAAAAATCGAGGGGCAGGAGAAGGGCACCCTGGTGCTGGCCACGGTCAAGGGCGATGTCCACGACATCGGCAAGAACCTGGTGGACATCATCCTCACCAACAACGGCTACAAGGTCGTCAACCTGGGCATCAAGCAGCCCGTGGGCAACATCATGGAGGCGGCGCGCGCCCATGCCGCCGACGCCATCGGCATGTCGGGCCTGCTGGTCAAATCCACGGTGATCATGAAAGAGAATCTGGAGGAGATGAAGCGCGAGGGGCTCTCCATCCCCGTCCTGCTGGGCGGCGCGGCGTTGACGCGGCGCTACGTGGAGCGGGACTGCAGCGAGGCCTATAGCGACAAGGAGAGCGTGTACTATGCCAAAGACGCCTTCAGTGGTCTCAGGATCATGGAAGACATCATGAAACAAAAGCGCTGAGCAGTATTGATCCGGGCCGCTGAAAACGATATTTGATCACCATGTCCTATCTGGAAAACTGGCGAGAGGAAAAGCAATCCGCCGTGCTCTACCGCCTGGTGGCGGCGCGGGAGTCCGACGAGGAAAAATCGCGCATGTTCATCGCTCTTGCCAGGGCCGCCGAGGAGCAGGCGCAGATATGGGAAGAGAAGATCCGCGCCGAGGGCGGCAGTCCTCCCGCCGAGCTCAGGCTTACCCCGCGTACCCGCATCGTTTCCTGGCTGATCAGGATTCTGGGACCGCGCACCATACGCCCGGTGCTGGCGGCCATGAAGGTGCGCGGGCTGTCCGTCTACAGCAGCGCCATGCTCAGCGAGGGGCACGCCATGCCCACCACCGTGGAGGAGGTGGGGCACCGTCATGCGGGATTCGGCGGTGGCGGAAATCTGCGCGCCGCGGTATTCGGAGTCAATGACGGCCTGGTATCCAATGCCAGCCTGGTGATGGGCGTGGCGGGCGCCACTCACGATCCCAAGATGATTCTGATGACGGGAATTGCAGGCCTGGTGGCCGGCGCCGCCTCCATGGCGGCCGGTGAATACGTGTCGGTGCGTTCCCAGCGCGAGTTGTATGAGTACCAGATCCGCCTGGAACGCGAGGAACTGGAGCAATATCCGGAGGAAGAGGCGGAAGAGCTGGCCCTCATCTACAATGCCCGCGGGGTGGAGATGGGGCGCGCGCGGCGCGTGGCGGCGGATCTCCTCAAGGATCCGGAACATGCCCTGGATACCCTGGCGAGAGAGGAGCTGGGACTCAATCCCGATGACCTGGGTTCGCCCTTTGGTGCGGCCGGTTTTTCATTCTTTTCCTTTTCCCTGGGGGCATTGATTCCCCTGCTGCCTTTTCTTTATGGCGATGCCTCCCATCCCGTGGTTTATACTATGATCATCACCCTCTTCAGCTTGTTCGGGGTGGGCGCCCTGCTCAGTCTGTTTACCGGGCGCGGCGCCGTGCGCAGCGGGGTGCGCATGATGCTGATCGGGGGCGGTGCGGGCATCGTCACCTATGTCATTGGAATGGCCCTGGGAGTGGGGCTGCTGTGAATCCAACCGAAAAACGCTGATGGAAGAGCCATGCCGGACCTGTATCCCGAAATCAAACCCTATGTGACCCACAGCCTCAAGGTAGAGCCCCCTCATGTGCTGCATATAGAGGAGTTCGGCAATCCCGCGGGTTTGCCGGTGGCCGTGGTGCACGGTGGTCCCGGTGCCGGCTCGGAGCCCTATCAGCGACGTTTCTTCGATCCGGATGTCTATCGCATCATTGTCTTCGACCAGCGCGGTTGTGGACAGTCCGTCCCTCATGCGGCATTGGAAGGCAACAATACCCAGGCCCTGGTGGACGACCTGGAGCGCATCCGCGAGCACCTGGGCATCGAACGCTGGGTATTGTTCGGCGGATCATGGGGCTCCACCCTCAGCCTGGTCTATGCGGAGACCTACCCGGATCGCGTGCTGGGCCTCATCCTGCGCGGCATCTTTCTGTGCCGTCCCACGGAAATCGAGTGGTTCTACCAGGAGGGCGGCGCCAGCCGCATCTTTCCCGATTACTGGCAGGATTTTCTGCGCGCCATCCCCGGGCCTGAACGGGGCGATTTATTGCGGGCCTATCATCGCCGCCTCACGGGTGAGAACGAGCTGGCCAGGATGGCCGCCGCCAAGGCCTGGTCGAAATGGGAGGCGCGCGCCGCCAGTCTGCAGCTCAACTCGAAAATCATGGGGCGCTTCACGGCGCCCTATACCGCCCTGAGCCTGGCGCGCATCGAGTGCCATTATTTCGTGAACAACGCCTTTCTTGAGCCGGACCAGGTCATCCGCAACGCCCGCTGTCTGAAGGATATACCCGGTTATATCGTTCATGGCCGTTACGATATCGTTTGCCCCCTGGAAAATGCCTATCTGCTGCATCGCGCATGGCCGGAGGCGGAATTCCAGATCGTCAGCAATGCCGGTCATTCCGCCACCGAGGCGGGCATCCGCAGCGCCCTCATCTCGGCCACTCAGGCATTGGGACAGCGTCTGTCCTGAGTCATGATCGGCCTGTTGCAACGCGTCAACCGTGCAGCCGTCGAGGTGGACGGCACGATAATCGCGGAAATCGGCGCCGGCCTGCTGCTGTTCATCGCCGTCGAGCGTGGGGATACGGAATGCCAGGCCGACAGATTGCTGGAGCGCATCCTCCATTACCGCGTGTTTGCGGATGAAGCGGGAAGGATGAATCGGAGTCTGCGGGATGTGCGGGGTGGACTTTTGCTGGTGCCCCAGTTCACCTTGGCGGCGGACACCCGCAAGGGCACCCGGCCCAGTTTTACGCCGGCAGCCGCGCCACGGGAGGGACACCGTCTGTTCGAATATTTGTGCGAGCAGGCGCAACAGCGCCATTGTCTGGTGCAATGTGGAGCCTTTGGCGCGGACATGGCGGTATCCCTGGTCAATGATGGCCCGGTGACCTTTTCCCTGCGGGTGGCGCCGGACGGGATGCCGGATTGAGAGGAAGCGCCCATGGCGGTTTATGCAATCGGAGACGTGCAGGGATGTTTCGACGATCTTCAGCATCTGTTGGAGAAGATCGGCTTTAATCCGCAAAGGGATCGTCTGTGGTTCGTCGGCGACCTGGTCAACCGGGGTCCCCAGTCCCTGGAAGTGCTGCGTTTCGTCAAGTCCCTGGGGGAGGGAGCTATCACCGTGTTGGGCAATCACGATCTGCACCTGCTGGCGGTTGCGGCGGATATTCGCAGGCCACACCGCAAGGATACGCTGGGGCCGGTGCTGGAGGCGCCGGACCGCGAGGAACTACTGACCTGGCTGCGCCATCGCCCTTTGTTGCATCATGACGACGTCTTGGGATACACCATGGTTCATGCCGGCCTGCCGCCGCAGTGGGATCTCGCAATGGCCCGGGCCTGCGCGCGGGAGGTAGAGGCGGCCCTGCGTTCCACCGATGCCTGGGATTTCTTTGCCCATATGTACGGAGACGCGCCGTCGAAGTGGCATAACGGGCTATTTGGGTGGGAGCGCCTGCGGTTTATCGTCAACTGCCTGACACGTCTGCGTTACTGCCGGCCCGATGGCGAACTGGTGCTGGAGGAGAAGGGCGCGCCAGGGCCACAGCAGGGGGACTGCCTGCCGTGGTTCGATGTGCCCGGGCGCGCCAGCGCCACCATGCGCATCGTATTCGGCCACTGGTCCACCCTGGGGCGCTACAGCCGCGATGGCATCTATGCCCTGGACAGCGGGTGCCTGTGGGGTGGCGCCCTGACGGCCATGCGCCTGGATGGAAAGCCGCGATGGTATGCCGTTGACTGCGCGGGGGCATGCAGGCCCGGTCAGGCCGAAGCCTGAATCCGTGGGTTCATGCCGGCGCATAGCACAAGCTCTTGATTCCACAGCGGTGCAAAAAATGCCCGCCTAACCTTTGGGTGAAGCTAAGATTTTTTGAATCCACTGTGAAAGCAATATGTTGCACTCTGCATCCGCCCTGAACCCACGGATTCAGGCGAAGGATAAACGTTCACCAGTCAGAAGGAGATATTTGCAAGGGACTTCAGGGTCAGTTCACGCCCTTCGCTGAGCATGTAGTCCGAGAACAGGCGGGCCACTATGGAAAGCTGCTTCCCCTTTGGGTAGCACAAATACCATTGATCCTCGATGGGAAAGCCCTCCACATCCAATACCACCAGTTCTCCGCTCTGCAATTCGTGGGTGAGGGCGTAGATGGACAGCATGGAAATCCCCAGGCCGCCGATGACGGCCTGTTTGATGGCTTCGTTGCTGCCCAGGCCCATGCTGCTCTTGAACTGAAAATCGTGTTCATGCACCAGGCGGTCTATGGAACCGTAGGTGCCGCAGCCGGGCTCGCGCATGATGAAGTTCTCTCTGGCAAGCGCTTCGATGGAGATGCCCTTTTTTCCGGCCAGGGGGTGCCCGGGAGAGGCCAGAACTACTAGGGGGTTGGCAAGGAAGGGTGTGCGGTGAATATGGGATTCCGTAGGCGCCTGGCCAACGATATAGATATCATCGAGGTTCTGTTCCAGCCGTTCCAGCACACGCTGTCGGTTGGTGACTTCCAGGGTCACATTGATACCCGGATATTTTTTACAGAAGGACCCGAGGATGCGGGGCGCAAAATATTCGGCCGTGGTCACCCCCGAAAGGCGCAGACGGCCTTTCTTTACTCCCTTGATATCGGCCACGGTCATCTCGAAAGACGCCAGGGTCTCGAAGACAGACTGGCAGGCCGCCAGCAGTTCATGGCCCACTTCCGTGAGATGGATGCGCTTGCCGATCTGGTCGAACAGGGGCATGCCCACGATGGCCGTCAGCTTCTTGAGTTGAATGGAGAGGGTCGGCTGGGTGAGATGGAGTTCTTCGGCCGCGGCTGTGATCGAGCCATTTCTGGCTATGGATTCAAAGACTTGCAGCTGACGAAAGGTCGCGTTTCTGATCTTGATCATAATGCGGGACAACCATTTACATTGATCAATGTTATATATAAATATATTTTATTATCATATATGGTAGAAATATAGCATAGTACGCCCGTGTTTAATATATAGACCTCCTCTTGTATTAAACTCCATTGCGCGCATGAGCTTGCTCCCTCCCCCCTTCAAAGAGCCATGCGCGCTTTTTTTTGCCTGTCTTTCCCCACCGCGCCGCCTCTGTGTCAGACATGCAGAAGCATGAAACGCCACGTTTTTTAAGGGATTACCATGGACGAATTAACTTGAGATTCAGTCCTCTCAGGCCTATATTTACGTTTTGATTTTATCGCTGCGAATGTAAGGAGGTAGCAAATGGGAGTTTTAGTTGGCCGTCAGGCCCCGGATTTCACCGCCCCGGCCGTGCTGGGTGACGGTTCCATCGTCGATGAGTACAAGCTGTCTGAGGCCATCAAGGACAAATACGCGGTCATATTCTTCTACCCGCTGGATTTTACCTTCGTGTGCCCGTCGGAACTGATCGCCTTCGATCATCGCCTGGATGAATTCAAGAAGCGCAATGTCGAAGTCATCGGCGTGTCCATCGATTCTCACTTCACCCACAATGCGTGGCGCAACACCCCCGTGGACAAGGGCGGCATCGGGCCCGTGGGCTACACCCTGGTGGCCGACATGACCCATGGCATCTGCAAGGCCTATGACGTGGAGACGCCGGATGGCGCGGTGGCCTTCCGTGGCTCCTTCCTCATCGACATGGCCGGCATGGTGCGCCACCAGGTGGTCAACGACCTGCCCCTGGGCCGCAACATTGACGAGATGCTGCGCATGGTGGATGCCCTGCAGTTCCATGAGAAGCATGGTGAGGTCTGCCCCGCCGGCTGGAAGGAAGGCGAGAAGGGAATGGATGCCTCGCCGGAGGGCGTGGCCGAATACCTGGCCGGCAACGCGGACAAGCTCTGAGCGCCTGTCGCAACGACCCAGAAAGGCCGGACCCCAGTGTCCGGCTTTTTGGTCTTCACACCACAATATAATCCGATCCTTTGTTTCCCGGCATGCAGCCTGAAACTCTCTCCCGACTTGCCGAACTGGTAAAACACATAGCCGACCGCGAACTGCCGGACCACTTTGGCAGTGGCGCCGCCACGCGCAAGGCCGATGGCAGCCTGGTGACACCCTTTGACCAGCGTATGCAGGATGCCTTGGCCATTGCCCTGGAGCAGGCATGGCCTGAGTACGCCCTGTTGGGAGAGGAGATGGATGGCGCCGCGCAGCAAGAGGCCTTGTCCCGGCGCGCGCGCGGCGTATGGTGCGTGGACCCCCTGGATGGAACGACCAATTTCGCTGGTGGCGTGCCTTACTATGCGGTTTCCGTAGCCCTGCTGCGCCGCGACCAAGTCGAAATGGGGATCGTCTACGATCCAGCGCGGCGGGAGTGCTTCGCCGCCGCCCGGGGGCAGGGCGCCTGGTGCAATGGCGCGCCTCTGCGCGCGGGCAATGCCAGCGTGACGCTCTCCCAGGCCCTGGCGCTCATCGATTTCAAACGCCTGGATCCCCTGCTGGCCAGGCGCCTGGCGGTGGAGCCGCCTTACAAGTCACAGCGCAGTTTCGGCGCCGTGGCCCTCGATTGGTGCTGGCTGGCCGCCGGGCGTTGCCATGTCTACCTCCATGGCCGGCAGAAACTCTGGGATTACGCCGCGGGCTGCCTGATCCTCCAGGAAGCCGGTGGGCAGGCCGTCACCCTGCAGGGAGAGACCGTCTACCGGCCTGAGCTTACCGGCCGCTCTGCTGCGGCCGCGCTCGATCCCGGGCTTTTCCGGCAATGGGCCGCATGGCTGGAGATACCGCGGGGCCTACAGGGATAGCCAGTCGCGTGGCCTGAGGAAGTCCTCGTACAGGCGCGCTTCGGGCGTGCCTTTCTCCGGCCGCCAGTTGTAGCGCCACTTTACCAGGGGGGGCAGGGACATGAGGATGGATTCGGTGCGCCCGCCCGACTGCAGGCCGAAGAGGGTGCCGCGGTCGTAGATGAGATTGAATTCCACATAGCGGCCGCGGCGGTAGAGCTGGAAATCGCGTTCCCCTTCCCCGTATGGCGTGTCCTTGCGGCGGGCCACGATGGGCCGGTAGGCCTTGATGTAGTGGTTGCCCACGCTTTTCATGAAGTCGAAACAGTGCGCGAAGCCCCCCTCGTTGAGGTCATCAAAGAACAGGCCGCCGACGCCACGGGTTTCGTTGCGGTGTCTGAGAAAGAAATAGTCGTCGCACCATTTTTTATAGCGGGGATAGACATCCTTGCCGAAAGGGTCGCAGGCCTGCTTAGCAATCGTGTGCCAGTGGATGGCGTCTTCCTCGAAGCCATAATAGGGCGTGAGATCGAAACCGCCGCCGAACCACCAGATGGGATCGCTGCCCTCCTTGCGGGCGATGAAAAAGCGCACGTTGGCGTGGGAGGTGGGCACAAAGGGGTTGCGCGGGTGAATGACCAGGGAGACGCCCATGGCCTCGAAATTGCGCCCGGCCAGTTCCGGGCGGTGGGCCGTCGCCGCGGCCGGCAGGCTGTCGCCCGTCACATGAGAGAAGTTGACGCCCCCCTGTTCCAGTACGGCGCCCTCGCTGAGGACGCGGGTGATGCCGCCGCCACCGCCATCGCCTTCGCGCTGCCAGGCGTCCTCCATGAAGCGCCCGCTTCCGTCCTCTTCCTCCAGTTCCCTGCAAATATTGTTCTGCAGTTCGAGTAAATAGTGTTTGACGAGATTGCTGTCGGGGATTTGCATATGGTTTCCTTAGACTTTGCCTGGGCGGACGACCTTGCCCGTCGTCGCGTCCCGGATTTCGCTGGGGGCGGTATAGGGCCCGGTGGCGCCTGGCAGAATATAATCCAGGGTATCCCCGAATTTTCTTCTGACATCCAGGGCAGTGCGCGCCGGCGGGCGCCGCGCTATATTGGCGCTGGTGGAGATGAGGGCGCCGCCGGCCGCACGGCACAGGGCGGCCGCCAGGGGGTGCGCCGTGACCCGCACGGCCACCGTGAGGTGATCGCCGCGTATCCACACGGGCAGATCCGGGTGGGCAGGCAGCAACCAAGTGACGTGCCCCGGCCAGGTCCTGTCGATGCGGCGCCGCATGGCGCGGTCCAGATCGCCAAGGTAGGGCAGCAACTGGGGGAATTCCGCGGCGATGAGGATGACTCCCTTATGCGCCGGGCGCTGTTTCAGCGCCAGCAGGCGCTGTACGGCCCGCGGGTTCAGCGGGTCGCACCCCAGACCAAATACCGCCTCGGTGGGATAGGCAATGACACCGCCACTACGCACCCTCTCCGCAGCGCGAAGGACGTGCCAGCGCTGAGAGGCGGAAAGGGTGGGCGTCACTGCGATTTCAGGCTGGCCTGCAGGGCCGCGTTCTTTTCCTGGATGGCGGCGGCGTTGCTCTGTCGTTCTTCTCTGAGGCGGGCCGCCAGCGCGTTGTCACTGACAGCCATGATCTGAGCGGCGAGATAGGCGGCGTTCTTGGCGCCGGCCTTGCCTACGGCCACACAGGCCACCGGAATGCCGCCAGGCATCATGACAGTGGAGAGCAGGGCATCCATCCCTTGCAGGGGGCCGGCGTCCAGGGGCACGCCGATGACGGGCCTGACGGTAATGGCCGAGACGGCGCCGGCAAGGTGCGCCGCCAGTCCGGCCGCCGCGATAAAGACGCTGCAGCCGCGGGCTTCCGCGCCGGTCACGTACTCGTGAGTGGCCGCCGGGGTGCGGTGGGCCGAGGTAATGCGGACCTCGCAGGGAATATCCAGCTTGCCCAGTACATCCAGGGTAGCCTGCATGGTGGGCAGGTCACTGTCGGATCCCATCAGAACGGCAACAAAGGGTTTGCTCATATCGACTCCTCATATTTTACATGGTTATTGGTTTGTTGAATTTTTTCGCGGGCAATGGCGCGGTACCCGATATCCTCACGATAATACATGTTGTCCCAGTGGATGTGGCGGATGTGCTCGTAGGCCTTGCGCTGGGCCTCGCTTACGGAATCGCCAAGGGCGCAGACGCACAGCACACGGCCACCGGCAGTCACGATGCCGCCGTTCCGGGTGGCGGTGCCGGAATGAAAGATCTTGATGTCGTCCGGGGTTGCCGCGTCCAGTCCCTCGATAGGAATGCCTTTGGCATAGCTGCCGGGATACCCGCCCGCCACCAACACGACGCCCAGGGCGTGACGGGTATCCCAACGGACTTCACAATCCTGTTCCAGCCTGCCTTCCAGGGCCGCTTCGCACAGTTCCACCAGGTCGGATTCGAGGCGCATCATGATGGGCTGGGTCTCAGGGTCGCCGCAGCGGCAGTTGAACTCCAGCACCTTCACCGAGCCATCCGCCATGACCATGAGACCGGCATAGAGAAAACCGGTGTAGGGGTGGCCGCCGGAGGCCATGCCCTCCATGGTGGGTTCGATAACCTCTTTCATTATACGGTCGTGGATGGCCGGTGTGACCACCGGGGCGGGAGAGTAAGCCCCCATGCCGCCTGTGTTGGGACCCTTGTCGCCCGCATCGCGGGCCTTGTGGTCCTGGGAGGTGGCCATGGGCAGCGCATACTTCCCGTCGGCCATGACGATGAAACTGGCCTCCTCGCCTTGCAGGTACTCCTCCACCACGATGCGGTGTCCCGCGTCGCCGAAGGCATTGCCAGCCAGCATGTCGGTAGCAGCAGCGATGGCCTCATCCTCGCTGTGGGCGATGATGACGCCCTTGCCGGCGGCCAGACCATCGGCCTTGACGACGATGGGCGCACCCTGCCCGCGGATGTAGGCAATGGCCTCCTGGAGGTCGGAAAAGGTGGCATAGGCCGCCGTGGGGATCTGGTGGCGTTGCAGGAAGTCTTTCATAAAGGCTTTGGAGCCTTCCAACTGCGCAGCGGCCTGCACTGGGCCAAAGCAGGGTAGCCCAGCTTCTTGAAAGGCGTCCACTATGCCGGCCACCAGGGGCGCCTCGGGGCCGATAATGGTCAATCCCACTTGGTTTTTTCTGGCGAATTCCACCAGCGCCGGGATATCATCGGGGCTGATGGCCACGTTTTCCATGCCGGGTTCCAGGGCGGTGCCCGCGTTGCCCGGGGCGACGAAGACCTTGGCTGCATGGGGTGACTGGGCGGCTTTCCACGCGAGGGCATGCTCGCGCCCCCCGCTGCCCACGATCATGACATTGTATGGATTCTGCATAAGCCCGGTTTTTATAATTTATTGATTGGTAAAAGAAATATGGTTACAATAAGAAGCCATTTCGCGGCGCCCCGGGGTGCCGTCTTCCGGCAGGGGCACCCCTTGCAACATGGAGTCATTCTACTGTCAGTCATATCCCAAGATTAACCATGAACCGGATTGTACCAAGTTGTTCCACCTTTCTGGTATTGCTCTTTGCAATATTCTTGTTCCTGCCGGCGGGAGAGGGGGCGGCAGGCTTGCGTGACAGCCTTTGGGTGACTGATGGGCCGGTCCATGCCATGGCGGCCGCGGGAGACTATGACGGCGGTCCCGTGGGCGGCGGAATCGTTTTCGATACTGCCACGGTCCTGCTGGATACGGCCTATCCCCTGGTCAATGGGCGCGTCAACGCAGTCATCCCGGACGCTAGTGGCGGGTGGTTTATTGCCGGCGCCTTTACCCAGGTAGGCGGGATCGCCCGCAATAATATTGTCCGCCTCAAGGCGGACAAGAGCGTGGACATGGCCTGGGACCCCGGTGCAAACGGTGAAATAAGGAGTCTGGCCTTGTCCAGAGATGGCGCGACGCTCTACGTGGGCGGGGATTTCACCATCCTGGGCGGCATGAACCGCGACCGCCTGGCGAAACTGGACAGCGCCACGGGCCAGGTGGACGGGGCCTGGAATCCCGGTTCGGACAACAGCGTACAAGTGCTGGTGCTGTCCGCCGATGGCAGGCGCCTTTATGCCGGCGGCGGTTTCACCGCCATTGCCGGCGCGCCGCGCAGCCGCTTGGCGGCGCTGGACGCAGACAGTGGCGCCGCCATCACCGGCTGGGATCCCGGCGCCGACGGGGATGTGCTGGATATGACACTGTCCGGCGATGGCGCGATACTCTACCTCGGCGGTGATTTTCTCAATGTGGGGGGCATGGCGCGCAACCGCCTTGCCGCCCTCCATGCCGCCAGTGGCGCCGTGGATGGGGGCTGGGATCCCGGCGCCGACGCCACCGTGCGCGCCCTGGGTTTTTCCGCGGGTGACGGGATGCTCTACATTGGCGGGGATTTCACTTTCATCGGTGGCGAGGCGCGCAATCGTATCGCCGCCATTGCCACGCGGGCCATCAACGGAGATCGCGCCACGGCATGGAATCCCGATGCCAACGGGGCAGTGAACAGCTTCGTCCTGAGCGGGGACACCCTGTATGTGGGGGGGGCGTTCACGACCATCGCTGGCCAGGCTCGTAACCGCCTGGCGGCCCTGGATACGGGCGTGGACAGCAACAATGCACTCCCGTGGGCCGGTGGCGTTGACAATACGGTTGCCGCCATGGCGCTGGCGGGGGAGAAGCTCTATATCGGGGGGGGGTTCACATCGGCCACGGATCGTTCCACCCTCTATATCGGCGGAGACTTTACCTACGTGGGGCCTGCCACCGGTGGCGGTATCGCCATCAATGCCGATCCCGCCGCCCCGGCCAATGACCAGCCGGACTATGCCTATCCTGCCGTCAACGGCGTTGTGCATGCCGTGTTGCCCGATGGTGCCGGGGGGTGGTACATCGGTGGTCAGTTCAGCAAGGTGGGCAATGTCAGCCTCAATAATATTGCCCATATAAATAATGACTTGACGGTCGATTCCACCTGGGCCCCTGACGCCGACGGGCCAGTGCGCGCCCTGGCGCTGAGCGGCGCCACCCTCTATGCGGGGGGCGACTTCACCCGCTTTGCCGGCGGGACCATCGTGCGCAATTACCTGGCGGCGCTGGACACGGCCGCCACGGTGACGGCCGACATTCCCACGGCCTGGGCCCCCGACGCCGACGGTCCGGTGCGCGCCCTGGCGCTGAACGGCGCCATCCTCTTTGCGGGAGGCGACTTCACCAGCTTTGCCGGCGGGACCATCGTGCGCAATTACCTGGCGGCGCTGGACACGGCCGCCACGGTGACGGCCGACATTCCCACGGCCTGGGCCCCCGACGCCGACGGTCCGGTGCGCGCCCTGGCGCTGAGCGGCGCCATCCTCTATGCGGGGGGCGACTTCACCCGCTTTGCCGGCGGGACCATCGTGCGCAATTACCTGGCGGCGCTGGACACGGCCGCCACGGTGACGGCCGACATTCCCACGGCCTGGGCCCCCGACGCCGAC
>JALSGV010000015.1 GCA_026982565.1 Gammaproteobacteria bacterium | reverse complement strand
CGGTTCACCCCCACGCGTGTGGGGAAAACTCCGTGCCTGCCTCCCAGACCCGGACCTTGTCCGGTTCACCCCCACGCGTGTGGGGAAAACCCTTGTGTGTATAATAGATGCCCTCTGTGTTATGTGTATGTAAAGTGAACGATGCTATTGCTTAGTGTGATAAGATAAGAGATGTGCTTGCCAGTGTGGATGGCTCTCTTCCCTCACTCTGTTCTCGAGCGTTTTGTGGAAAACATGCTATCGTCTCCCAATGGTATCCGGACAAGTTGCAGACCGTCGAAGTCGACAATTTCACGTTTTGTATAACCAAACATCTCCATCTTGAATCTCTGTTCATTGTCTGTTGAATGGAGCATCAAGGCGCCACCTCCTTTCAGTTTCGAGCATATTTTCGTCCATAGCCTTTCCCTTACCATGGCGGAGACATGGCCGACAAAAACACCAGTATGGGGCTCGATGAGCCAGCGGCTTAGCTCGCCTCGCAGCGATACCGGAACCCGCTCAAGGATGATCACGACCATATTTTATGCATCTCCTCCTTGAATAGGGTCTGAATCCGACATACCGGGAGGGGTCCACCAAGGTTCGGGACGAGCTGGATCTGTGTCTGTAGCCGCCCCCGCGTCCAATACTTCCTTCGAGAGATCCAGGATATGATGGATATCGGAGACGATACGCCCTAGAAGTTTCAGTTTATAGAACGCATCACGGCAGGTATGTCGCACTCGACTTTCAAGCCTGTATTCGCCTTGGGCGGTCTCATAGAAAGCGATGGGAACGGTGATCGTCGTCTTGTAGAGGTCCGCGATGTCATATACAAAAGAAAATTGCTTGCCCGTGTGGATGAAACCGAGACCAGGGGAGTAGCCCGCAGAGACAATCGCCGCATGACATACACCGTTGAGCGCAGCATTGGCTGCAGATAGCGCTCGATTGATAGGATCCGCCGCGTTCCAGTTATGACGATCGTATCTGCGGCCGTGCCAAGGAACCCCCCATTCCCTGCTGGCCCTTTCATAAGCTCGACGCACTCGCTGGCCTTCATATCCCCGCACCTGTGCCAGGGTTAGAGTAGGATCCAGTTTTTCCCCGAAACGGAATTCATACATGCGTAGGACCACTTCCAGCCGAGTAACGGGATTGGATACCAGCTCGGCCTGCCTCAGAAGCTGATATGCGCGGCGGGTCTCTCCGTGACCTTGGGCGTACATGCGGACCCCTTCTTCGCCTACCCATAAGATGGAACACCCATTGTCCGTCAGGGTTTTGACGGCTTCGTGGGTGATGCTGGTGCCCGGACCAAGAAGTAAGACCGACAGACTGGCTGCGGGGATAAGGGTACGTCCCCTTTTGTCAATGGCTTCTACCGCCCTTTGTCTTCGATCGATGATGCATCGCTCCAGATAGAGATAGCTCATGCTATCCCGTAGCTTGGGCAGTTCGTGCAGATCGCGAATGCGCATGATGCCCTCCTGCAAAGGAGACGATACTATACCAGGGCATGGGGCGCAGGGGCCAGGGAGAGGAGGCCGCAGCCAAAGCTTTTGGCCGGGCCTACGCCCGAGGTAATGGCTTGGGCGAACGCGTCCTCGTCGGTGACGACCAGAATGCCGTCGAATTGTACGGTGAACACCTGGATGGCGGGGGTGTTGCGGTCTTTCCGCCCCCGGTAGGTTTCGGGCTGGCTGATGCGCTGTTGCAAAACCCGAAAGCCGTGCAATTCACCCTTGCGCAACAACCACGCCACCTGCTTCGGTTCGTGGATCAGGGGCACGCGGGTCTTTTTGTGGGGATGGCGTTGGCTGCGCATCTTACGGGTGGGATTGGCCCGCAGGCGAAAGCGCAGCTTGCTTCCGGCGGCCAGGGCCAGCTCGACCGATTTGACCGCAGGCGTCCTCCTCAGCAGATAGTGGGGCTTTTCGAGCAGGTGGGACCAGTCGGGCGGGGTTTGGGATTGCACCAGCAGGATCACCCGGCCCGTATGGGGGTCGATTTCCAGGCGATGGAGCACCCGCTCTTCCGGTGGCAGGGGGTCGGGAAAGGCCCGCATGAGGGTGCGATGGAGCTGATAGCGGTCGCTCAGTTCGCGCTGCACCTGGCGATGCCGGGGATTGAGGAGCAGTTGGGAGAGATACATCAGCTTACCTCCTCGGGCGTGAGGTCGCGGAAGGGAGGTTTGGGGATGAGGATGTGGGTGACGCGCCGGGGGGCGTAGCGACGGCGATCCCATCGAAAGGAGAGGGGCAGGTCGTAGCGGACGATGGCGCCTTTGGGATCATCCATGACCGCGCGCAGGGTGTGAATCTCCTGGTAGGCCATCTCGTCTTCGCCCAGCCAGGGATAGGTTTTCAGCGCGTCGAGGAGCGACGCCTCCACCAGGCCGTCGGCCAGCCAGATGGGCTGAGAGGGGACGAAGGCTTTTCGGCCCAGATAGAGGGGCCAATGCGGATCGCGCAATGCCTGGTGGAGATGGGCCAGCCACGCCCTGTCGTCGCTCTCCAGTCCCACCAGGAAGGCGGCGTCGGCCAGGTAGTAGCGCCGGGAGACCACGGTTTCCTGGGGTTTGGCTTTGGGATTGGCGCGATAGACCTGTTGTGCGGTGTGGAAGTCCACCTCCACCCGGCCTGGTTTGTCGATGCGCACGCCCATGCGCAGCGCGGCCAGGTCATCCAGCGGGGCGGTGCGGGGCCGGCCCAGGGCCGCGGCCAGGATGCCGATGACGCCGCTTTTGCTGGGTTCGCGGGCGGTGTCGCGTACGGTGAAGCGACCGCTGACGCCCCAGGATTGCATGGGCGCGACCAGTCGCAGGAGCAAGGTTGGCATGGTTCACCTCCTCAGGCGCTGGGGAGGGCGTTCAGGATGCTTTTGATCCAGGCCTGGACGTTGGGCTGCTGGGCGTGGGCCAGGGCACTCAGCGCGACGCCATCGACATTGAGGACGTGAGGGGTGATCTCGTCGCTGCCGTAGAACTGGGCCAAACGCTGCCAGTAGGTCTCCAACTTTTGCACCGAAGGCTCCACATAGCCGCCATCCCGGGCGGGATGCACCGGTTTTTCGAAGGCGTTGACCAGGTTCCAGCTCATGCCGTCGGTTCGGGTGACGGCCAGGGCGAAGCTGGGCGGGTTCTGGGCCGCGAAGCTGTTCTGCTTGCCGGTGGGGATGGCCCGCAGCGCGGCCAGGAGGAAGCCTTTCACGGTGCGGCGGGCCAGGGCTTCGTCGCCGTCCAGGTTGTCTACCAGTTGATTCCAGTCGACGCGGGCGTAGCGGTAGTAGGTGGCGCTGTTGTAGCCGGTGACGCCCATCATGCCCGCGCCGGTTTCCTCTTCCCGCTGAAGATCGTCCACCGCGGTGAAGAAATCAATTTCCATATTGACCCGATGGGTGGAGAGGGCGTGGGCCACCTGCGAGGCCGCGTCGAGATTGAGCTCCGGTTTGTCGGCCAACATGCGTCCGAAGAGGGCGATGTCGGGTGCGCTGGTGCGATTTTTGGTCTGCTTGAGAAAGGCTTTGACCAATTCGGGAAGAGGCGGCTTTTTCAGGTCTCGTTGCTTCTCATCAAGTTCGGCCAGTTGACGGACGGCATCCAGCACCTCATTCCACTGCGCCAATAGTGTTTCGGCCATTTGCTGGAGTTCTTGAGCGCTGAGGTAAATCAGCACGCTGGTGCGCTCTTTGTCCATCTTGCCGGAGAACGCCTCGGCGAAGGCCAGGGCCACGGGCTCCGCGTCCTCCTGAGATTTGCCAGCATCGATGAGCTTTTCGGTGATTTTGCGGGCGAGGAGCCGGGTGCGCACGCCGGGTTCCACCTGGGTGGTTTCGGCGAAGATGGGTTCAGAGCGGATGGCCCGTTTGATGGCCTGGGAGGAGATGCGGGCGCGGCGCACGCCGCCGAATTCCGCTTCCTTGGGGTTGCCGGTGTCGTCGCGATTCAGGTTGGAGGGGGCGAAGTTCTGGATGATGTGCAGTTCGATGAACATGGTTGCGTCTCCTTTGAAGTGGAAATGGGTCATGGAAATGAGGGTGTGAAGATCAATTGTTGGCGGATGTCTCTTGTTGGCGATAGCGCCAGAAGGATGTGGCCCAACGTTTGCGGATGGCATCGCCATAGTCGGGATGCCCCCAGGAACGCATGTCTCGGAAGAGCTGGTTCCAATTGACCGGCTGCTCTTTGGAGGCCAGGTAGCTGATGGCTTGGCGCAAAAAGTCAGGCAGGTCGTCGGGATGCGCGGCCAGCAAGGCCACAAAGCGGCGTTCCACCGCATCCTCCCGCCCTGGCTTCACGGTGGCGGCCATGTGATCGCCCATGTTGCCCGTGTGGGTGATGGCGGGGTGGAGGGCGAAGAGGGAGGCGATGGCGTAGTAGGCCATCTCTTCTTGAGGAAAGAGGGGATCGGGCAGCCAGGGAACGACATAGGGGAACATCTCGGGCGCGGCGCCCGGCTTTTTGCCCAGGCCGCGGCGCAGATGGGCCAGGGCCTGGCGGTCTTCGGCCTGGGCCAGGGCGTAGAGATGGGCGATGAATGGATGGATTTCAGCTTGGGACATGGTTCACCTCCTGGGTGGGGGATGGGTCGATTTTTTTCAATGCGCCGTAGAGCTGTCCGCGGGCCCGCACGGCCGCGCGCAGGCCGCGGGCGTCGTCGGGCGCGGCCCGTTCGGCCTGTGAGAAGGCCTCCTCCGCCACGGATCGCAGGGTTCGCCACCAGGCCGCCAGGGCCGCGTTCGGGTCTTTCGGCAGGGTTAGAAGCAGTTCATAGAAGGCGGGCTCCAGTTGCGCCCAGTAGTGGCGTCCCACAGCCCAGTGGGCCATGAGGTTCTTAATATCTTCCTTGATTCGTCTATTCAGCTTTTCTTTCTTCGGAGCAACTATCCACTTGGCCAACTCGTAAACAGCCTTTCTTAAATCAGAATATGCATTTTCGGCCAGAACGAGGGCCTCTTGCAGCTTGTCCACCAGCGCATCCTCTTGCAGGTAAGAGAACGGCACGGGCAGGTGTTCCTCCCTGTAAAAATGCAACTTGGCTGAGCTTGCATTGGGCTCCGAATCAATTCGTCCTGCCGCCATGCCTAATGCCATCAATGAAAAGGAGTAATCCCTTTCTAACGTCTCATACTCGACGAGCTCTTCGATCCAAGAAAGAGCATAAAATCCATGTGTCCCTTTTTTCTTCTTCAAGTTGAGAATCGTTACGCTATCTCGCCACAAAGAGCGATACTCCATAAATTTCATCGTTTTCAACATTTTGTCTTGCTTCCTGTAAGCTTTAAATGGATCCATAAAACTTTTGGATAGCTTTAATCCCGGACCAACCGTTATTCTTTCAACGACGACACGATCATTATCCATAACCGGAGATAGCCGGATTGATCTGCTAGGCCAAGTGAGATAATCTGTTATTCCAAGCGGAACATCCCTATCTGGTTTCATCGGATCATCGAACTCCCAAACAGGCTTGTCATCCTCATAATTAGGGAACTGTTTTAAGGCAGACAGTTCCATCCAATTCAATGCCAATGTTTCAAAAAGGTCTTTCCCCTCGGCCAAGAATATTATTCCGCTTGTCCAAGGACTGTTAAAGGAGCTGCTAGGTCGTAATCCTCCCAAGCCCGGTGGGGCGAAGGTTTGAATGACGAGCATCTCTCTGATTGCTTCTGCTGGTGAAAGCGTGAATTGAGATTTTTTAGTAAGATGATAAAATAATGTTGGCATGTTATCTGCATATTCAAGAAGCAATTGTTTTGCCGTTTTTTCTATAGCGCTTTCACTGTTCCACTGATAGAAGGGATGTTGGGGATGGAAGAGGTCGAAGCGGTCATGCCAGCGGTCGAAGTAAGCTTGCAGGATCGCTTCATCCCAGCGCCCGCTCGCCCATACCTCGCCCCAGTGTTCATCATCCTGGGGCGGCCCCATGGCCCGGTAGATGACGGCCAGCAACAGGCGATAGATGGCCGCGGTGATCACGGGGGTGTCGCCAGCCAGGCCGCGCAGTTCGTGGGCCCGGATCAATGTCTCTCTCAGGCCAAGCTCTTGCACTCGCCCGTGCATGTCGACGCAGGGGATCCAGGGCTCGTCCAGCAGAT
>JALSGV010000014.1 GCA_026982565.1 Gammaproteobacteria bacterium | reverse complement strand
CAATTACAAAACCTATTGTTGGCAATGCCATGGCATGAGCGGAAATGGCAACGGCATCAACGTACGGGATATGTCGGTGCAGCCCCGTGACCATACCTATGGAAAGGAAATGGCCTCGCGCAGTGACGAGGAACTGTTCATGGCCATCAAGGAAGGCGGGCCGGCGGTAAGCAAATCAGTGCTGATGCCCCATTGGGATGGGGTTTTCAGTGACGAAGAGATACATGACTTGGTGCGCTATCTGCGCCAGCGCTGTCAATGTGAACATGGGAAATATTGATGGAAGTCAGAAAAGAATTTTCTTGGTGAAAGGATGTGCCAGTGGAAATATCGTTGTCAAACAAGAGAGGAGTAAAAGATGAAAATCAACAGCAAACTAGTAAAAGTGGGTGTGGCGGCCCTGGTGGCCGCGGGACTGGGTCTGTCGGCAACTGTCGTGATGGCCAAGACGGTCGAGGTTACCATGACCGCGAAAGAGACTCCCGTTGTGATCGATAACCGTGGCACGGAATATCCGGCATGGACTTTCGACGGCATGGTGCCGGGCAAGGTGGTGCGTGTGAAAGAAGGTGATGTGGTCGATTTCAAACTCATCAATCCCAAGTCAAACAAGGAAAGTCATTCCATCGATTTCCATGCCGCGGAAGTTGACGTTCTCAACGAGTTCGGCCCCGTCAAGCCGGGTGAAACCAAGCATTTCAAGTTTGAGGCCAAGCGCGCGGGCGTGTGGATGTATCACTGCGGCGCCGGCCCCATGGTGCAGCACATCGCGCGTGGCATGTATGGCGTCATCATCGTCGATCCCAAAGAGGGTTACAGCAAGAAGTTCCCCAAGCCTGACCGTGAGTACGTGCTCATTCAGCAGCAGTTCTTCCCCGATGCCGGAGACTACA
Organism: Gammaproteobacteria bacterium; assembly: GCA_026982565.1. Taxonomy (GTDB): domain Bacteria; phylum Pseudomonadota; class Gammaproteobacteria; order SZUA-140; family SZUA-140; genus SZUA-140. The sequence continues at coordinate 31,361 of JALSGV010000014.1, read as the reverse complement.
AGGCCATGCTGGAAAACAGGGGCTGGACAAACTCCCTGATAAACGGAAAGATCTTCCACTACGATCCGGTCCACGATCCCGATGCCCAGGCCGTACTGCAGGCGAAGCCGGGCGAGCGCGTGCGTATCTATTTCGTCAATGCCAACGTCAACATGCCTGTTGCCTTCCATCCCATCGCTGGTATCTGGGACAGGGTCTATCTCAATGGCAACCCGGAGAACGTCCTCTATGATATGGCGACCGTCAACGTGGCGGTTTCCGAGGCGGGCATCTTCGATATCGTCTCACCGGCCGACAGGCCCACCAACAACGCCATCGTGGATCACACCATGAGCGCCGCACTGCGCGGGGCCATTACGGTGCTGATGAACAAACCGGATGCCGATCCCAAGGCAGGCAAGGGTGACAACATCCTGATCCGTTCCGACATCAAACCCATGAAGCATCACGTCAAGTAAGACGCTTTAGCTGAAGGCGCTATGCCAACGTTTGAGGGGGCCCTGAGCCCCCTCCTTTTTGGGTGATGGGATGGGTCCGGTGTCAATCACCCGTAGGCATGACTGAGAATTCGAGCACCTGCTCTGTCACGATCAGTTTCTCGGCCAGGCGGCGGAAATTCTCCTTGTCGGTGGTATGGATGGTCATGCGGTATTCGATAATCTTCCCTTCGTTTTCCAGTTGATAACTGAATTTGGAGGGCTGGATATCATGGTCCTCGATAATCTCGCGCAGTTGTTTCTCGTTCATGTGGTCGTGACGCCCGAAGCGCACGCTGAGGCGCGCATAGCGCAGGGTTGACATGCGCCGCTCCAGTTTTCTGAAAACGATCAGAGTTGCCAGCGCCAGAATGGTGGCCAATATAGCGGCAAAATAGAGGCCCATGCCGATGACGATGCCGATGGACGCCGTGAGCCAGATGGAGGCCGCGGTGGTCAGGCCACGCACGGTGAAGCTTTCCTTGAGTATCACGCCGGCGCCGAGAAAGCCGATGCCTGTCATGATGCCCTGCGCCATGCGCGTGGGATCCACGCGGATGGTGTCCAGCGGCGCGTCGGCCAGCAGCTCCCACTGAAAGACCGTGATCAGTATCAGCAGGCTGGAGGACATGCAGACCAGGGTGTGGGTGCGGAATCCCGCTGGTCTGCCGTGATAGGTTCTCTCCAGTCCGATGAGCGCGCCGGCAAGGCTGGCGAAGAACAGTCTGAATATGATAGTCAGAACTTCGTTTTCCATGGAGGTGGCCGGGGTTGCGTGAGGCTGGCCTGGGAGAGGTTTACCTGACGCGGTTAATTAGCGTTCTGGCGCCCAGTTTCATGAAGCGCTTGGTAAAAATATTATCGGACAGGCCCGTATTTAGTTTAATGTCGTCCTGTTCCAGGATGGTTTCATGGCCGTTGCCGGGATTGACGGCGCTCACCTTCTTCCATACCCAGGCATTCTCGATGTTGACCCATTCCGTACGCTGCCGCTTGACGATGGCGCCGTTATGATTGAAATAGGTGATGTGCAGGGGAAGAAAGTGATCCGTGCTGATCTGGGAGACGATTTTTCCATAGGGCGAGCTTTCCATATTCCTGGGGGTGCTGAGGACCCTGTAAACAGCTTGTGTTCCCCATCGTTCCGTTCCCTGCAGTTCGTGCTTGTCCAGTGCGGGATTGCGAGGTTGCAGTTCAAAACGTTTGAGTTCCGACAGGGAAAACTCGTCATCTACGCCCTTGCTGTGGTGTCCATGCCCTCCGGGCTTGTGTTGGTGGGATAGTTTACGCACCGTGCGCAGCTCCGGCAGATACAGCCACATGTCATCCTTGCGTCTCTTCTCCGGCGTATAGATCCATGCCAGGAAGCTGATGTCCCTTTTATCCGGCGGGAATTCGTTGAACATGATGAGTTTTGACCGCAGTCCCTTTTTTCCTTCATAGGCCTTGTAGGCCATGATCAGCCCCAGTCTTTTTTCCGTGTTGCCGTCCCTGATGATGAAGGTGAGACGCGAGACCATGTCTTCGCCGGCATGTACCTGGTAGGCGCGTTCCATGATCTGCAGGGCGGTCAGGTCTTCATCCGCGCTCGCCAGGGCAGAGGTCAACAGCAACAGGGCCATGAATGTGGAGGCTGGGCGGGTTTTCATGATTTATCCCTCTTTGATTGTACTGTGAGACCTGCTTATCCGATTTCACTCAACAGACGGTCCAGCATGTTTTCCGCCTGGGCAACATAGCCACCGCCGAACAAATTGGCATGATTGAGAATGTGGTACAGGTTATAGAGGTGCTTGCGCACGTCATATCCGGGCGGCAAGGGCCAGGTGGCTTCGTAGGCGCGGTAGAAATCCGGTGAGAAACCACCAAACAGCTCCGTCATGGCCATGTCGGCCTCGCGGTCGCCATAATAGACAGCGGGGTCGAATATCACCGGCATGCCTTCGGCGTCGAAGGTATAATTTCCGGACCACAGATCACCATGTAACAAGGACGGCGCAGGCTGGTGCTCACCGAGCAGCCGGGGTAGTTCCACCAGCAGTTTTTCACCGCGCTGTTGCAAGCGGCTGCGATAACCGTTGCGCGCAGCCAGATTCAACTGGGGCGCGAGGCGCCGCTTGCCCCAGAAATGGCACCAGTCATCATCACAGGTGTTGTCCTGCGGCGTGGCGCCGATGGTATTGTCCATTTTCCAGCCGAAATGTTCCGCCTGGGCATGATGCAGGGCGGCCAGTTGTTCGCCGAGCAATGCCGCGTCGGCGGCGCGCGGCGCCCCGCTCTCGATGTACTCCATGACCAGGTAAGCCTGACCTCCGGCAGTGCCATGGCACAAGGGGCGTGGCGCGCGGATGGCTCCGGCCTCAACAATCTCCTCCAGGCCGGCGCTTTCCGCGGCAAACATTTCCAGCGCAGCGGCGCGGTTGAGCTTGACGAAGAAACGACGTTCACCGTCTTGCACCAGGGCGGCGCTGTTGATGCAACCGCCGCTGATGGATTGGTGGCTGGCGGCCTGGAAAGGCTTTCCCGTCGTAGTGGTGATATGGGTGGCAATGGTGGTCCAGATCGACATATGGCAGGCCCCTGTTCAGGATGCCTCCAGCAGGCGGCGCTTTGTCTCGATGACGTCGATAACGCCATGATAGGAATCGGCGAACTGGCATACACCTTCTTCTTCGAGGGTGTCAGTCACGGCGTCCAGGTCGATTTCCAGTGCCGGCAGTTCGGCCAGTTGCCGCCGGGCGCCGTCGAGGTCCTTGTCCAGGGTGCGCTGCGGGTGGCCATGATCCTTGAAGGCCTGGTAGGTGGCCGGAGGGATGGTGTTGACGGTGTCAGGACCGATGAGTTCGTCTATATAGAGCGTGTCGCTGTAGGCGGGGTTCTTGGTGCCCGTGCTGCCCCATAACAGGCGTTGGGGGTGTGCGCCCGAGGCCTTGAGCTGCGCGAAGCGCTCGGTGCCAAAGATCTCCTGCCAGGCCTGATAGGCCATCTTGGCATTGGCGATGGCAATCCTGCCTTGTAATGACTGAATCAACCCGCGTCGCTCTTCGTCCGCTTTTTCCAGCCGGGATTGCAGCAGCGCGTCCACCTTGGTGTCCACGCGGCTCACGAAGAAGCTCGCCACCGAAGTGATGTCATGCAGAGGCTGGCCGCGGCGCAGCCGTTTCTCCAGGCCGAGGAGATAGGCCTCGGCCACATCGCGGTAGCGTTTTACGGAGAACAGCAGGGTGGCATTGACGTTGATGCCCTCGGAAATGAGGACCTCTATGGCAGTCAGTCCTTCCCTGGTGGCGGGTACCTTGATCATGACGTTGGGACGGTTGACTGCCTCAAAGAGTTGGTTGGCCTCCGAGATGGTGGCGTCTGTGTTATAGGCCAGCTCGGGCGAGACCTCGATGCTCACCATGCCGTTGATATGGTGGCTCTGTTCATAGACAGGCTGGAACAGGTCCGCGGCCCGCTGCACGTCCTCCACTGCCAGGGTGTTGAACAAGTCGCGGCTGTCCAGGGCGGGGTGGCGTGTTATCAACATCCTGATGGGCGCATCGTAGGCGTCACCGCCGCCGATGGCCTTTTCAAAAATGGTGGGGTTGGTTGTGACGCCACCGAGACCGTCTTCCTTGATCATGCGCCCGAGTTCACCGCAATGGAGCAGGTGGCGGTGGATATTATCGTACCAGACACTCTGCCCCAGTTTCTGCAATTGAAGTAAGCGATTCACAGCATCGTCCTCCTGCGCGCAAGCCATGTTAGTGGTATCATCCGTGGTATGAGGATTACCTTCAGGTAATCCCGGCGAGGTTTATGATGCCATATTTACTTACATTGCCGGCAAGTTTTCATAGTGGCGGCCACAAGTCGTAATATTCTCCATATGGCCCTATAGATTGGGAGACAATATGTATCTGAAAGACAGACAATCAGGTGATCTGGTCGAGATCCTCAGGATGGATGAATTGGTGGACCCCTGCGCAGGCGCCGTAGCGGGGCGCTTGCACGCTGGCGAGGAATTGCAGGAGCCAGCACAGTTCTCCAAGTCGGACCTGATTTTTCCCTCCGGCGAGGACCTGCCGCGCTGCTGGCGGGACCCCCATTACCGGGATGCGGAAATCAAGCGTTGATCGCCCAGGACAACCCCATACCCGAGCCGCCTTTCTGGGGCAGTAAATGCCTGGATCATATTCCGGTGCGGAGTATCGTGCCCTATATCAACCGCAACACCCTGTACAAGTTTCAGTGGGGATACAAGTCACAGGGCAAGTCCCTGCCGGAGTACCAGCAATGGGCGCGGGTCGAACTCGATCCTATTCTTAACCGCCTGCTGGCGCGTGACGATGAAGCGCATATCCTCAGCCCCCAGGCGGTATACGGTTATTTTCCCTGCCAGTCGGAAGGCGATGATCTCATTATCTACGAGGATGGGAGCGGGCGGCGCGAACGTTGCCGCTTCAGCTTCCCGCGCCAGCCTTCGGGCAGGCGCTTGTGTATTGCCGGTTTCTTCCGTCCCGTGGACAGTGGCGAGATGGATGTGGTGGGCATGCAGGTGGTGACCGTGGGGCAGCATGCCTCCGATTTCGCCCGCGAGTTGTTCGAGAAGGATCAATACCAGGATTACCTGTACTGGCACGGACTCAACGTGGAGACGACCGAGGGCCTGGCCGAGTTCATTCACAAGCGCATCCGCTCCGAACTGGGATTCGGCAAGGAAGACGCCCGTGTCATCAACGATCTTTTCAAGCAGCGCTACCGGGGCTCGCGTTATTCCTTCGGCTATCCCGCCTGTCCCAACCTCTCCGACCAGGACAAGATCCTGGAGCTGCTCGATGCCGAGCGCATCGGCGTGGTGATGGGCGAGGAGGGCCAGTTGTGGCCGGAAGAGAGCACCAGCGCCATTGTCGTGCATCACCCCGAAGCCAAGTATTTCAGTGCCTGACCCCTCACCATGAAACTCATCTTCAGACAATTCTTCAACATCTGCCTGCTGCGCGCGGGGCCGCAGGATTTGCCCTCTTCCGCTTTTCTCCTGGCGCTGTCGCTGCTGCTCTATATCACCATAGGTGTGTTGCTGACGGTCATCAGTGTGCCCCTGGCACAGGCCGTGGTGCTGGTGGCAGCGGACATCGCCTTGCTGGGCGGGCTGGTCTATGTGCTGCTGTGGGCCAACAATCTGCTGGACCGCCTGATCCGGGTATGGACGGCCCTGCTGGGCAGCGGGGCCTTTTTCGAGTTGATCGCCCTGCCCCTGCTCGCCTGGCAACAACAGATCATGGACAATGCCCAGGCCGAGGTGATCTCTCTGGATGAAACCGGCGTGATCGTTTCCTCTTTGATCTTGTGGCTGGTGTTGTTCTGGAACCTGATCGTCGTCGGTCATATACTGCGGCATGCCCTCTCCACCCTGTTTCCCATCGGCGTGGCGCTGTCCGTGGCGTATATGTTTATTTCCATCACCCTCATCCAGAATTTGTCGGGACTGTTTTCCCAGGGGGCGTGATGCATATTCATATCCTGGGTATCTGCGGCACGTTCATGGGCGGCATCGCCGTGCTGGCGCGCCAGATGGGTCATGAGGTCAGCGGATCGGACGCCAACGTCTATCCGCCCATGAGCGAGCAACTGGCGGCGCAGGACATCCTGCTCTGTCAGGGCTATGACCCCGCCCACCTGCAGCCCGAACCGGATCTGGTGGTCATCGGCAATGCCCTGTCCCGCGGCAATCCCATGGTGGAATACGTGCTTGATCGTGGACTGCCCTATACTTCGGGGCCGGCGTTCCTGGCGGATGTCATCCTGCGCCAGCGCTGGGTGCTGGGTGTCGCCGGCACCCACGGCAAGACCACCACCGCCAGCATGCTGGCCTGGATTCTGGAATACGCCGGCCTGGCGCCGGGTTTCCTGATCGGTGGCGTGGCGCGCAACTTTCCCGCCTCGGCCCGCCTGGGCGAGGCCCCCTTCTTCGTGGTGGAGGCCGACGAATATGACAGCGCCTTTTTCGACAAGCGTTCCAAGTTCATCCACTACCGGCCCCGCACCCTGGTCATGAATAACCTGGAATATGATCATGCGGACATTTTCGATGATCTGGCGGCCATCCAGCGCCAGTTTCATCACCTAGTGCGTACCGTGCCTTCAGCCGGCCTGATCATTCTTCCCCATGGTGACGCCCATCTGGAGGCGGTGATCCGACAGGGTTGCTGGACGTCCCTTGAGTATTTTGGCGAAGTCGACGCACCGGGGCGCTGGCATGCCCGTCACGTCAGTGCGGACATGCGCCGTTTCGATGTCTGTCTCGGTGACGCCTGTTTCGGCACGGTGTCGTGGGCGCTGATGGGCAGGCACAATATCGCCAATGCCCTGGCGGCCGTGGCCGCCGCGCGCCATGCGGGCGTGCCGCCCGCCCAGGCGGTGGCGGCCCTGAATGAATTCCAGGGTGTGAAGCGGCGCATGGAAGTGCGCGCCGTGGTCCGGGAGGTCACCGTCTATGACGATTTCGCCCACCATCCCACGGCCATCGCCTCCACCGTAGAGGGCCTGCGCCGCCATGTCGGGGATGCCCGTATCACCGCCGTACTCGACCTGCGTTCCAACACCATGAAAATGGGCGTGCACAAAGGCTTGTTGCCCCAGGCCCTCGCCCGGGCCGATGAAGTCATTCTGTATCAATCGCAACAACTGGATTTCGATCTGCGGGAAGTGGCATCATCACTGGGTGGCGAGGCGCGGGTGATGGCGGATATCGAAGCCATCGTCAGCCATGTGGCGGCAAGTGCGCGGCCCGGAGAACAGGTATTGATCATGAGCAATGGCGGTTTCGGCAATATTCACGAGCGCCTGATAGAGGCATTGCGTCAGCGTGGCGCGTGACACTATCACCCTGGCGCTGACGGGTGCTTCAGGCATTCCCTATGGCATACGCCTGCTGCAGTGCCTGCTGGAGCACGGCAGGCAGGTCTATGTGCTGATCTCGCCGGCGGCCCAGGTGGTCATGTCCCTGGAGACGGACCTCAAGGTGAGCGGCGCCCCCCGCGACATGGAACGCTATTTTTCCGAGCGCTTCGCGGCGTCCGAAGGGCAGTTACGGGTGTTCGGCAAGGAACAATGGACGGCGCCAGTGGCCAGCGGTTCCAGCGTTTCAGAGGCCATGGTGGTCTGCCCCTGCACCAGCGGCACCCTGGCGGCCATCGCCTGTGGCACCAGCGACAATCTTCTGGAACGCGCCGCCGATGTGATTCTCAAGGAACGGCGCAAGCTCATTCTGGTGCCACGCGAGATGCCCTTGTCTTCCATACACCTGGAGCACATGCTGGCCCTGAGCCGCATGGGGGTTGTGATCATGCCGGCCTGTCCCGGCTTCTACCAGAAACCGCAATCGGTGGACGATCTGGTGGACTTCGTGGTGGCCCGTATTCTGGATCACCTGGGCATCGAACATGCACTGCTGCCGCGCTGGGGTGAGCGCCCTTCAGCGGCCTTGTGACTCGATCTCCCGCGACTGCCGGTCGAAACGGTCCTGGGCAAGCTGGTTCACGCCGCGCACCTGCTCCATCAGGCTGGTCACGCTGCCGGGGAGGGACGGGCTTTGGGTGGCGTTGTCCTCGCGGGGCCTTGATGGCAGCGCCGGTTTTGTCGCGGGCGCGGCAACGGGAATCCCATCAAACTCCATCACGCTGGCATCGGGATCGATGCTGATCTCCTCACCGCCGCCATCGGGCTTGTCGCTGAAATGCCAAACGCCCTCGGCATCCTGCCACTTGTAGGCCGTTACCTTGGCCCGCGCCTTGTCAAGGTCCATATCGGGTAGCTTGCTTGCCACTTCCCTGAGGGTGGACGCGACCCCCGGCAGAGCGGGGGTGGAGATTTCGGGCATGTGCAGCTTGTCCAGGGTCATCAGCGGGCGTCCCGCCCCGTCCTTGAGAATAAAGGGCGCAGCGACGGCCGCCACCACGGTCAGCATGAGGAGCTTGTAGAACAGCTTCATGATGCCCCCTTTTCCTTGAAGCAGATTTCGATGAAGAACGCCCCTGCATCGGTGTCGAAGGGCAGGATGATGGTGGCGCCGCTGGATTTGTGGTTGATGGTGTGTTCCTTCCCCGAGAAGACAGCGGGGATGGCCATATCGAAATCGTAACCGTCCTCCGCCAGCAGTTTTTTCGCCCCGCCGGTAACCATATTGGTCAGCTCACCCACCATGTCTGTCACCGATTCATCGATGGTGGCCGGTGCTTCCCCCAGCATGCGCCGGGAAATCTCAATAATCACCGCCTCTGTAAAGCACACGGCCAGCGAGCCGCTCACCTGTTCTCCCGCCATGCCGATGATGCCGGTTACATCACCCCGTGCAGTGGCGTTTTCCTTGATGGCGGGGCGTCCCGGCCTGGCCTCCAGGCCGGCCATGGTGGAGAGAACATCCAGGATGGACTGGATGAAGGGGTTGATGAAGGCGACGTTCATGATACCTCGCAGGCATGGGATGCTCTGTGATGTATATCGACCCCAGACGCTCAAGCTGAAGCGGTTTGCGGAACCGGCGCAGTTATGGTGATATTTACCCATGTTTCAACATATTTCTATTGCTATCAGCCTGTTGGCGGCGCTCATGATACTGGCCGGCGTGGGCGCCTGCGCCAGGCCCTATGTGCATCCTGAAGGCGATGCCAGGGCGCTTCCGGCCCTGTACGAAACCCATGCCGTCATGGATGACGGCTATCGTTTGCCATTACAGCGCTGGTCGGCGGGGGGGGCATGCCGTGCTCAGCTATTGGCCCTGCATGGCCTGAACGACTATCACCAAGCCTTTGCCGGCCTGGGGGCGTTTATGGCCGCCCGGAGTGTGACGGTGGTGGCCTACGATCAGCGCGGTTTTGGTGATACGGCGGGTTTCGGCCTGTGGCATGGCAGGGCACGCCTGGTCAGTGATCTGCGCCTCATGGTGACCCTGATGAAGGCTGCCCGGCCTGACTGCCCCCTGTATGTTCTGGGCGAGAGCATGGGTGGTGCGGTAGCGCTGGTGGGCCTGGACAGTATTGCCTCCGAGATTGCCGGTGTGGTGCTGGTGGCGCCTGCCGTGTGGTCACGGGACAGCATGCCCTTCTATCAGCGCATGGCGCTGTGGCTGGCGGTGCATACCATGCCGGGCAGGCGGCTGACGGGTGAGGGGCTGGATATCAGGCCGTCGGACAACATGGAGATGCTGCGCGCCCTGGGCCGTGACTCCAAGGTCATCAAGGCGACGCGCGTGGACGTGCTGTATGGCGTCAGCAATCTCATGGATCAGGCGGCGCAGGCTTCGCCTGCCGAGGACACGAAGGTATTGTTCCTCTATGGCATGCACGATGACATCATTCCCCGGGAACCCACCTGCCGCATGCTGGTGAAAGTGAAGAAGGCGGCGCCGCCCTGGCAGGTCGTGGTCTATGAAAACGGCTATCATATGCTCACCCGGGACAGGCAGGCGGAGCGTGTGTTGTCTGATATCCACCAGTGGCTGGTGGCCGGGAAATCAGAGTATGATGACCTGGAGAATGTCTTGACGTCCTTCTGCATGGCTGATTCAACAGCTTCGTGAAGGGACCGTCCCAAGGCAAGTCACGGGCGTGACAGTACGGTGGGGCCATGGTATACAGTCGATTGGTATCAGAGGAGCATCTGTATGAGAAATAACACGCCATATGTCGGGATCCATAATGATAAGTATGGTGGCATGACCGATACCGGAAAAATTATCCGGGATGCCTGGGCATTCGGTCTGATCGATGAGAGCGAGAGCTGTGAAGGCTGGTTGCCGCAAGGTATCGAGGATCTGTGGCGCCGGGTTCAGGAAGAATGGGAAAAGTACGGCTTCCGGGTGAATAACATGCCAGACGAATTGCGGGCGCGTTATCTCCGTATTCAGGACGATGCCCTGAGGCGCGCCCGTGATGCGGGATGGTCGCCGGAGCTGGGCGACGATGACTGATGATGCTCTCGCACCGCAGGCTTACTCTGCCAAGGGGGCGGGAGGGCTGTCTTTTTTCTCTGTCTGGCGTTGTTTCATGATGCGCTTCAGGTCTTCCATGGTGAAGCTGGGCTTGCCGAAGGCGGGCATCTCGATGGTCAGGCCGTTATGCGCGATGAAGGGTGGCGCGCCGTCACCTGATTCTTTCATGAGCACCACGTCGTAGGCGCCATTGGGCATATCGGCGGGGAGGCCGGCCTGCGTGGATGTGGCGCTGCTGTTCGCCAAGGCGACATCCGGCAGGGTGGCGAAGGCGATAATGTGACGCATCCCCGCGCCATACAGGGTGTTGCCGCGGACATGCAGGCGGGTGACCGGGTTCAAGGCCTGGTAGCGGGTCTTGATATGCCACCCGCGCTTCGATGTCAGGATGAACTCATGGATGGTGTCGTCGCCGGTTGTGGCATACAGCCTGCCGCATTGAAGGCGCAAGTCGCCGAGAGGCGTGGTGAGCGGGATGAATTCCGTGGATGCGATGTTGCCGCCATGGTGGCTCAGCAGGGTGATACCCTGCCCCGCCTGATGCACAGCGATAAGGTCGCAGGCGGCCCTCACATGCGTCGCCCCTTTACGCGTCAGGCGGAATGTGGCCTGTGGCGCAGTCAGGGGCCAGCCCTGGTAGATGCGTATTTCCCCGTCTCTGCCCAGCACGGTGACAGGTCCGTCATCGACCCACAGGTCGTTCAGTGCTGGGATGGCGCCATGCGCCGTGCTGGTTTTTTCAGTGGCGGGATCGAGGCGGGTGATGGCGCCTTCCAGGCTGGCGACATAGGCCGAGCCGTCCGCGCTTCTCAGGCGGTCACAGTCATGGTCGAGAGTCAGGCTGTCCTTTATCCGCGGACGGAAGGGGTCTGCAATGTCCACGATGGTGATGTGCCCCGCCCCGCCGCAGGTCACGGCATAGTGGCCGGTGATGACGATGTCGTGCACGGGCCCGGTGGCGACGCCCGTCACCCAGGTGGGATTGAGGGCGTTGTTGATATCGAAGACCTGCAGCCCGTCACGGCCCTTGGCCACATAGGCATACATGCCGCGGGTGGCGACCTGCCGTACCGTGTCATTGTGGTGATAGCTGCCCGCCAGGCGCGGGTGCCGCGGGTCGCGCACGTCGAGGACGATGAAACCGCCCCACCAGTCGGCCACGTAGGCGAATCCATCGTGGATGCGCAGGCCCCACGAGGCGCCGGCCGTATCGAAACTGCCCACGATGGCGGCCGCCCGGGGTTGCGAAACATCCAGCACCTGGATGCCGCCCAGCCAGTCGGCCACGTAGAGGTGGTCGCCATCCAGTTCCAGTCCGCGCGCATTGCCGGGCGTGGGTACATGGCTCAGTTCCCGGGGATTGGCGGGGTCCGAGATATCCAGAGCGTAGACACCCTGGTCGAAGAAGGCCACGTAAACGGTATTTCCATCCAGGAGCACGTCTTCCGCCGCGCCGCCGGGATCGAACCGGGCCACCAGGCGGGGTGACGCCGGATCGCGGATATCGTAAATCAGCAGGCCGGGATCGTCGTCGGCCACATAGGCATAGTCGCCACGCACCTGGATGGACCACGACTTGCCCGGCGTGTCCACATCGGCCACCAGGACGGGGGCGGCAGGCTCACTCACATCCACCACCTGGAAGCCGCCGCGGTGGCTGGCCAGATACAACAGATCGCCCGCCAGCACCGGGGTGTAGGCCAGGCCCGAGGTGAGCAGGCTGGACAACTGGCGGGGGCGGCGCGGGTCGCTGACGTCGATGATCTGCAGCCCGTGGTCGTCGTCGGCCACGTAGGCCACGCCATCCCTCACCACCACGCCCTTGGGGGAGCCCTGGGTATGGAAGCTGGACAGCAGGCGCGGCCGCTGTCCGTCGCTGATGTCATATAGGTGAATGCCCGAGAACCAGTCAGCCACATAGGCGATGCCGTCCTGGATCATCAGCTTGCGCTCGCCACCATAGTTGACGCCCTGGCCCGAGTCCAGGCCCTCGTTGCTGATCTGCGGCGGCAGGGCCTGAATATCCAGTACCCCCAGGCCGTTGGCAGTGGTGAGGAGCAGGGTGTCGTCACTCAGGCGCCGCGCGTTGAGGGCGCCACTGCGCGGCGCGGCGGAGATCAGGGAGGGCAGGGCCGGGTTGCCGATGTCGATGAGCAATACGTCGCGACCCTCGTTGATGGCATAGGCGCGCTCCTGATCCAGAATTCCCACGCGGCGTACCTTGCCCAGTTGCTGGTGGCTGCCCAGCCAGGTGATGTGCGCGGGATCGCTGATGTCGAGGAGCGTGATACCGAAGGGACCATTGGCCACCAGCGCCACGTGGCCGCTGATACTGACATCGCGCGCCGGCCCGGTGGTGCGGTAGCGGCCGATGATCTTTCCTCTCTGCGGCGGACGCAGATCCATGGCCAGCAGCCCCTCTTCCCCGGCCGCCAGGTAGAGTATGCCCTGGGCAATCTGCATGGACTGGATCCGCTGCGCCGGGGTGAAAGTGCCCAGGATGCGGGGCCCGGCAGGGGAATCCAGCGCCAGGAGCGTCAGGCGGTTGCCGTCAGACAACAAGACGCCCCTCGTGCCGCTGATGGCGATGTCCCGTGCGGCGTTCAGGTCATCGAGGCTGCCATTCAGCCGGAGCCGTGTCTTGTCCGCCAGGGAAAAAATATCGAGGCGTTGCGTCGCCAGGGCGTAGGCCTTGCCGTCCTGCGTGCGGATGGTGTGATAAGAGCGTCCGCTGGATATGCGGCCGAGACGCTGGAGCGAGTTTTCTGCCGACAGATGGAGGATTTCGATGCCGTCGAAGCCGCCCACCGCATAGGCCGTCTCCCCGGCCACGGCCAGCCCGGCGGCTTGGCCTTCCAGCACGAGGCGCTGTTGCACATAGGGGCCGCCGGGCTGGAAAAACACTTGGCCGTTCTCACCCAGGGCGGCATGGGTGATGGTCACCTGATGGGGTTTGCCCACTGTGACCACGGCGGGTTCAATGCGCTTGATGGCCGCGGCGGGCGCGCCATGGGCCATGACGGGCGCCAGACCGAGCAGGCCCGCCAGGAGCCATGACATCGACATACCTTGCATCCGGTCCTTGCTACAGGCGCGAGAACACCTGCTCCGCGGCGATCAGGGTGCGTTTGAACTCGTCCTGGCCGTGGGCGGCGGAGACGAAACCGGCCTCGTAGGCGGAAGGCGCCAGGTAGACGCCCTGCTCCAGCATGCCGTGGAAGAACAGCTTGAAGCGGTCCAGATTGCAGCGGGTCACCTGGTCGAAATTGGTGATTTCCTCTTCCTCGGTGAAGAACAGGCCAAACATGCCGCCCACGCAGTTGGCGCGCAGGGGGATGTTGAAGGCGCGCGCGCGGGTCACCAGGCCCTCGGCGAGGCGCTTGGTCTTGGCGCTCAGATCCTCGTAGAAATCCGGCTTGGTGAGTTCGTTCAGCGTGGCCAGGCCCGCCGCCATGGCGACGGGATTGCCCGACAGGGTGCCGGCCTGGTAGACCGGCCCGAGGGGGGCGATCTTGTCCATGATATCGCGGCGCCCGCCGAAGGCGCCCACGGGCATGCCGCCGCCGATGATCTTGCCCAGGGTGGTGAGATCCGGCTTCACGCCGTAGCGCTGCTGGGCGCCGCCCAGGGCGACACGGAAGCCCGTCATCACTTCGTCGAAGATGAGCACGCTGCCGTATTCGTCGCAGACCTTGCGCAGGCCGTCGAGAAAGCCGGGCTGCGGCGGGATGCAGTTCATATTGCCGGCCACCGGCTCGACGATGATGCAGGCGATCTGGCCACCCACATGGGCGAAAACCTCTTCCACCTTTTCCAGGTCGTTGTAGGACACGGTGATGGTGTGTTCCGCCAGCGCCACGGGCACCCCCGGCGAGGTGGGCACGCCCAGGGTCAGGGCCCCGGAGCCGGCCTTGACCAGCAGGGAGTCGGAATGGCCATGGTAGCAGCCCTCGAACTTGAGGATCTTGTCGCGCCCCGTGTAGGCGCGCGCCAGGCGGATGGCGCTCATGGTGGCCTCGGTGCCCGAGTTGACCATGCGCACCATTTCGATGGAGGGCACCAGTTCGCAGATCTTGTCGGCCATGACGGTCTCGATCTGGGTGGGCGCGCCGAAGCCCAGGCCGTTGTCGACGGCCGTCTTGACGGCCTCGATGACGGCGGGATGGGCATGGCCGAGGATCATGGGACCCCATGAGGCCACGTAGTCCACGTATTCCTTGCCGTCTTCGTCAGTGATATAGGCGCCCGCGCCGCTCTTGATGAAGACGGGTTCGCCGCCCACGCCATGGAAGGCGCGCACGGGCGAGTTTACACCGCCGGGAATGTGCTGCTGGGCGCTTTTGAATAATTCATGGGATTGCGTCATGGATGTTTCCTGATGTTTCCGTTGTGTTTTTATTAACCGGCACGCAATGGCCTGTCCTTTGACTCCGACTCTGTCAGTGATTTTAGGCGGCGCAGCTGCCTTTTACGACACCCTCTTTGGGGCAGTTCAAGGATGCTCAAACAGGCGCACGTATTGCCGCGCCGTGTGTTCGACGCCATGTTTTGTATACAGGCCGCTGATGACTGCCAGGGCGTGGGCACCGGCATGGATCAGCGCCGCGCCGTTCAGCGGCGTGATGCCCCCGATGGCCACTATGGGGATGTTAAGGGTATTTGCGGCTTGTTGCAAAAGCCCGCTCGTCGCCGTGACGGCCTGCGGCTTGGTCGGCGAGGCAAAGAAACTGCCAAAGGCCACGTAATCGGCGCCGCCCGCCGCCGCGGCCCGGGCCAAAGGCAGGCTGTCGTAACAGGAAGCGCCGATGATCGCGTCGTCACCCAGGATATGGCGTGCCCGGGTCAGGTTGTCGTCGTCCCGCCCCAGGTGCACCCCATCGGCGTCCACTTCCCGCGCCAGCGCGATGTCATCATTGACGATGAAGGGGACGCCATGGCGGCGACACAACTGGCGCAGCATGGTGGCCTGTTTGTAACGCAGGGATTTGTCTCTTTGTTTGTTGCGGTACTGGATGACGGCGGCTCCTCCCTGCAGGGCGGCGTCCATATCGGCGAGCAGCGCCGCCGTGGGCAGATCGTCGCGGGTGATGACATAAAGGCCGTGAATGGCGGGGGATGTCACTGGCCGGCCCCTTCTTCCTCCACGGCCCAGAACAGGCGGTTGGGCAGGTATTGCCCCATGCCGATGCGGTAACCCTGTTTCAGCGTTTCCCAGGTGTAGGCCTGGGCCTCCTCGATCAGCGCCGGAACCTCTCCGCCCTGGGCCAGCAGGCCCGCGATGGCCGCGGCCAGGGTGCACCCGGAGCCATGATAAGGGTCGGGAAGCCGCTCCCAGCGGTAGGTGTCCATGAGACGGCGGTTGCCATAGAGACGGTTCTCCACGTCCGGTGTGTTTTCATGGGTGCCGGTGATGAGGACGTACTCACAACCATCGTCCATGAGCTTGTGGGCGCAGGCGTCGAGATTGTCGGCCTCCGCGGCAAGGGTGCGCGCCTCGAAACTATTGGGTGTGAGGATGGTGGTGAGAGGCAACAGCAGGGTGCGCATGGCGTCGAGCAGGCCCTCGTCCACCAGGCGCTTACCACCACCGGACGCGAATACCGGGTCCACCACCACGGGGATGCCGGGATAGTCCACCAGCAGACTGTGGACAGCCTCGGTAATTTCCGTGTTTGCCAGCAGGCCGATCTTGAAGGCGGCCGCTTCCATGTCTTCCATTATCGCCCGCGCCTGCTGGATGAGCAGGGTGGGGTCTGCGGGCGTGACGGAAATGACATCGAGGGTGTTCTGTACCGTGTGAGCAGTGATGACCGGCGCGGCATGGCAGCCCATGCTGGCCAGGGTCTCGATATCCGCTTGGATGCCCGCCCCTCCACAGGGATCGTGGCCGGAGAAGGTCACGACCACCGGGATCGATGGTTGTGTCATGGTTGCCTGCTGGAAAATTGTTGGAGTCGAATAACTTATATTATTATTAATCCGGCAACAATATATATCGTATTCAGGACTTCAGGCTGTGGCTCAGTGGGGAGTGGCTCATCGTCCGCGCTGGCAACGGGGAGCCATGGAATGCCGCACAGCCCTATGGCAAAAGACGGTTTTTCTTATTGATAACTCCCTTTGCATGAATAATAATGAGAATTATTTTTATTTGTGAGGCGATTAATGCACTATGTGTCTTGAGTTATAAACTCCGTGGGTAATGAATAGTTATCGGTATCTTAGGCTGGCTTGGGCGGGAGCACTGAGTTTAGGCGAAAACGACGTTGAGAGAATTTTTCTGACATTGGAAAAACAAAAGCCAGCATGATGCTGGCTTTTGTCCCAAACCTAGGTTGATTCGGCCGTATTAGAGGCCCAATATGAAATCAACCAGTGTGGCAATATCAGCATCTGAAACGCGAGGGGAGTACGGAGGCATGGGGACACCACCGGTTACGTCGTTCCAGTTGCCCTTGCCGCCAGCCTTGACCTTGCCAATGAGAAGATCTTTGGCGCCGGCATCACCCTTGTATTTGGCAGCAACATCTTTCCAACCAGGACCTACTACCTTCTTGTCAACACTGTGGCAAGCCAGGCAGCCACTCTTCTGGGCAAGGTCCAGATCCGCACTGGCCTGGCCCGCACCGAACATAAAGATTGCTGCAGCAGCAGCGACACTTATCCAACGTGCTTTCATATTTTTCCTCCTCAAGGAGTTAGTTATTGTGAACAGAAAGAGGTTGCAGTTCCCTCCCTACGCCTCCTCGCTTATTTGTCGCAGTAAGCGGCGTGGGCAACTTCAGGTTATGCCTGAATGTTTTTGTTAACTTCCCCTGTCTTATCCTAGGAACGGCAAATTATCCGTAGTATCACCAAGGCTGTCAAGCATGAATATTCACCCAAGATTCAATCAATGTCGCAGGTGTTCCTCATTGTGCCTGCGCGCTGACTGGTAGAGATGGGCCTCCAGATCGAGGCGCTTCCAATCCTGGGCGCTGATGATGCGCTTGTCTCCGTTCAGATACTCAATCACTATGTTTGTCATATGCTTACCGGCATAGGCGACGGCCCAGATCTTGAGGAGCTGACCCGTCACATTCATATACCAGTTGCCGATTTCAGGTTTGATATTGAGCGCCATGACTTCCCCCTGTTGCGACGGTTCCAGATTGCCTGATGGACAGGGTCGATGATAACAAAACTATACCACAGGTCATAGCCTGCCTTGTTGCCATGGCGCTGTTCGGTTAGACACGTATGCTCAGGGTGCTTGTATATTGAATATACATCATATAGTTAACGAAATTATGGGGCGATTTCCATGATACAGGGCGGATGTGTATGTTGTCTGAAGTACAACAACATGTACTGAGATGGATTCACGCAATATACAAGACGTCAGCCACACTTTGACTCCCCGCAGTTGAGGCAGGTCAGGCAGCCATCCATCTGGATCATGGCCTTGGTGTTGCATTTGTTGCAGAGTTGGGCGCCCGCCGGGAAGTCACCGCTGTTTTCATTGTCGTGGCTTGTTTGCGCGTCGTCGTATTCCTGGCGTTTCTTGGCGATGAACTCTTTCTGGTTGCTGTCCAGGTTTTCGCTGTTGAGCATGCCGATGGATTTCAGGTGGTGCTCGATGACATCGCCGATCTCGGCCACCAGGGAGGGCATGAATTTGCCGCCTTTCTTGAAGTAGCCGCCGCGGGGGTCGAAGACGGAGCGCAGTTCCTCCACCAGGAAGGTGATGTCGCCGCCCTTTCTGAACACCGCGGAGATGATGCGGGTCAATGCGACAATCCATTGGAAATGATCCATATTTTTTGAGTTGATGAAGATCTCGAAGGGCCGCCGCAGTTCGTGTTCGGTGCCCTCGTTGAGAATGACGTCGTTGATGGTGACGTAGAGGGCGTGTTCGCTCAGCGGCGTCTTGACCTTGTAGGTGGATCCCAGCAGCATGTCGGGCCGTTTGAGCTTTTCATGCATCTGGATGATGTTGGATAGCCCCTCATTCTGAGATGCGGCGGCTTCCTTTTTGTCTTCTTCCGTTTTATCGGCGACGGCGTAGTCTACGATTTTTTTGTCAATCTTGATGGCCATGTGCTTTGCTCCTTCGATAATGCCGGGAAGCGCCTCCCTGCTGTGATCAGTGTTTTCCGTAATAGCCTTCTTTGAGGGCGTCATAGAGGTTGGCGGCGGTGTGTATCTCGCCGTCATATTCGATCTCCTCGTTGCCCTTGGCCTCGACCACGGTGCCGTCTTCCAGGATGAAGCGGTAGGTGGTGTTTTCCAGGTCCTGTTCCTTGACCAGCACGCCCTGGAAGGCCTCCGGGTTGAAGCGGAAGGTGGTGCAGCCCTTGAGTCCCTTCTCGTAGGCGTAGAGGTAGATGTCCTTGAAATCCTCGTAGGGATAGTCGCTGGGTACGTTGGCGGTTTTGGAGATGGATGAATCCACCCACAGTTGGGCGGCTGCCTGCACATCCACATGTTCCTTGGGATGGATGTCGTCCGCGGAGATGAAATAGTCGGGCAGTTTCCCCTTCCCCTCCGTGGCGTCCGGCATGGCCTCCTTGTTGACCAGTTGCCGGTAGGCCAGCAGTTCGAAGGAATAGACGTCCACTTTTTCCTTGGTCTTCTTGCCCTCGCGAATCACATTGCGGGAATAATGATGGGCGAAGCTGGGCTCGATGCCGTTGCTGGCATTGTTGGCCAGGGACAGGGAGATGGTGCCCGTGGGCGCAATGGAGGTGTGATGCGTGAAGCGCGCGCCCTCGGCGGCGAGACTTTCCACCAGTTCCGGTTCGACGGCGGCGACCTGCTGCATGTAACGGCTGTAGCGGGCGTGCAAAACCTTGCCCTTGACGACATCGCCGGGCTTGTAGCCGTCGCGCGCCATTTCCGGGCGCTTGCGCAGCATTTCTTCCGTGACGGTGAAATCCTGCTCCAGGATGGGGGCGCAACCTTTTTCCCGGGCAAGCTCCAGGGCCGTGCGCCATCCCGTCAGGGCCATTTCACGGGTGACGCGCCCGGTGAATTCCAATGAATCCTGGTCGCCGTATTTCATGCGCAGCATGGTCATGGTGGAACCCAGGCCCAGGTAACCCATGCCGTGACGGCGCTTGCTCATGATCTCCTCGCGCTGCTGGGGCAGGGGCAGGCCGTTGATTTCCACCACGTTGTCGAGCATGCGCGTGAAGATGGCGACCACCTTGCGGTATTCCTCCCAGTCGAACTGCGCCTTGTCGGTGAAGGGCGCCCTCACGAACTTGGTGAGATTGATGGAGCCCAGCAGGCAGGAGCCGTAGGGGGGGAGGGGCTGTTCGCCGCAGTTGTGGGCATGGAGGCCGTTGGCGTCGAAAGTGTTGATGCCGGGAATTTGAACGTCGTAGACGTCTTCCACGCCGTCGGGCACGACGGCATCGACGCGCGCCACGAACCTTTCACGGTTGAGCCGGCGCTGGTAACGGGCGAGATGCCGCTCCAGGCGGGATTGCTTGTCCGTGTCGGCAAAGCCGACTATTTCATGGAATCGCAGCAGATTTTCGTTGCTGATGACCAGTTCGTGCTGGTCTTGAACGGTATAGGGCGCCCTGGAGCCCTTGCCATCCGGCAGCGCGCGTTCGCCGGCCCGGCGCCGGAATTTGTACAGGTGGGAGGCGATGCCCAGGCGCAGCAGCATGCGTTGCACGGCCTCCAGGCGGAGCAGGTCGGACTGGGCGAGACGCACGCTGACGCCCTTGGCCTGGTCGCCCTGGACGGAGCCATCGGCGTCGAACAGGCCGCGCAGGAAACCGCGATAGAAGGCGCTGGAGGCGCGCTCCATGCGGGGTGTGATCGCCTTGTTTCCAGGCGACATGCCCGTTTCTTCCGCCAGTTGCTTCAGGGCCGCGGTGGCGAGGCGGTATTCATTGCGGCCGGAAACTTCCATCCAACCCTGAAAGTCGCTGCGGTGAGGCAGCGTGCGGACGGCGCGCAGGGCCTCGTCCATGATGGCGCGAATGCCCTGAGGCAATCCTTCTGCGACGCCATTGGCGGCCATGGCGGGCTTCCACATGGACAGGATGGCCTCGTCGCTTTTCAGGGTGCCGTCTCCCACCAGCAGGCCGAGCAGGTAGCCCTGCTCCCCGTTGTATTCCCCCTGCCAGGAAGGCGCCGCGCGATGCTCATTGAGCAGCACGCGGTCGCCCGCGCGCAGCCTGCCAGCCTCGCACCATTCCGTGTCGGTGGCATAGCGGGTGAAACGGGTGACCCGGCGCACGCGGTGGTCCGCCGTCAGGCGCAGGCTGTAGCCTTCACTGGTCATCAGCTTGACGACGGGCTTGGTCGCCGTTTTGAAGAAGCCCGCGGCCGTCGATCGGTGGGCATGTCCATCGACCAGGGCGCTGAACGGCCGCCCCAGCAGGTCACGCACCTGGCGCGGGCCTTGCGCCGTGTGCACCCAGGTTTCGGCGGTGACGCAAGGGTTGGTGGCGCGGATGTTCTCGCAAAACCAGTTGTTGTTCATCTCGTTGACCTTGTCGATGAGGATGAAGCCGGGTTCCGCGTAGTCGTAGGTGGAGGACATGATGACGTCCCACAGGCGGCGGGCGCGTATGGTCCGGCTGATCTTGCAGGCCACCAGCCCCGCCTCGTTGGTGATGTAATCGGTCTTGATGGGCCAGTCGCGCCACACCACCTTGCCGGGATCGTCGAGATCGAGGGCCTCGTTATAGGCCTCCGTGGGTGTGACGGGAAAGGCCAGTGGCCACTGGCGGTCGTTTTTCACGGCGTCCATGAATTCTTCCGTGATGAGCAGGGAAAGATTGAACTGGCGCAAGCGGCCGTCCTCGCGCTTGGCCTTGATGAAATCCAGCACATCGGGGTGGCCGATATCGAAGGTGCCCATCTGGGCGCCGCGCCGCCCGCCCGCGGAGGAGACGGTGAAGCACATCTTGTCATAGATGTCCATGAAGGACATGGGCCCCGAGGTGTAGGCGCCGGCGCCGGAGACGTAGCCGCCCTTGGGGCGCAGGGTGGAGAATTCGTAGCCGATGCCGCAGCCCGCCTTGAGGGTCAGGCCGGCCTCGTGGACCTTCTCCAGTATCCCGTCCATGGAGTCCTTGATGGTGCCGGAGACGGTGCAGTTGATGGTGGAGGTGGCGGGCTTGTGGGCCAGGGCGCCGGCGTTGGAGGTGATGCGACCGGCGGGGATGGCGCCGTGGCGCAGGGCCCAGAGGAATTCCTCGTACCACTTCTCGCGGGCGTCCAGGGAAGTCTCCACGTCCGCCAGGGCGCGGGCCACCCGCTTGTAGGTGTCGTCGATGGTTTCGTCGATGCACTCGCCGTCCTTGCTCTTGAGGCGGTATTTCTTGTCCCAGATGTCGAGGGAGGCCGGCTGCAGTTTGATGTTGGGGGCGTTGTCGGAAATGATGCGCAGGTGAGCGGATTCCATCTTGTTGTCAACTCCATGAATCATTGTCAGTTATTTTGGGTGGATGCATGACCGTCGTTCCGTGGCGTGGGCTGTATGGCGGGCAGGCCATGTTGCCCTGCATACGGAACACAATATATTGTGTTCCGTATGCAGATTCTCTTGCAAACGGCGGGACCTGTCAACGGTTTTATTCAAGGAAACGGGGGCGCGTGGAAACAGGTTTAATTTTATTGAAATACAATCAGTTATAGTTTTTATTGGTGTGGGTGGGCGGTTAAATCTACAGGGTTTCAATCAGGTAAACGGCAGAGTATGCCGACGCCGTCCATCACAATATATTGTGTTTGCATGGTTCGTGCCAGAATTTTCTGATAAAACATGGGTGAACGGTACTGGGGCGGCAGCCTGATGCCGCAGGGAAGTTGTCAACTCTATGTTATATATAATGAAATATGGGGGTGCCGCCACGGAGTGTGGCGGCGGCAATATCGTTACTTGGCGGAATGCCCGCTGAGTTCGACTTCCACGCGATCCTCGCTGGCGATGCTGGCGTAGTATTCGCGCAGGATGGCGAGCACTTCGGGGCGGCTGAACTCCGCCGGGACTTCCTCGTCCTCCGAGAGGGCCTTGCGCAGCTTGGTGCCTGACAGCAGCAGGCGGTCGCTGCCTTCGTGGGGACAGGTGCGCATGGAGGCCATGCCGTTGCACTTGTAGCACCAGAAGGTCCAGTCGATCTTGATGGGCTTGGTTTCCAGGGCGTCTTGCGGTATTTCGTCGAAGATGTGATGGGCGTCGAAGGGGCCGTAATAGTCGCCCACGCCGGCATGGTCGCGCCCCACCAGCAGGTGTGAACAGCCGTAGTTCTGGCGGAACAGGGCGTGCAGCAGGGCCTCGCGGGGGCCGGCATAGCGCATGTCCAGGGGGTAGCCGGCCTGGACTACCGTATTCTCCACGAAGTACTCGTTCACCAGGGCGTCGATGGCGGCGCTGCGCACCTCGGCCGGGATGTCGCCGGGCTTGAGCTTGCCGAGCAGGGAATGGATCAGCACCCCGTCGCAGATTTCGATGGCGATCTTGGTCAGGTACTCATGGGAGCGGTGCATGGGGTTGCGCGTCTGGAAGGCGGCGACCGTGGACCAGCCCTTTTCCTCGAACAGGGCGCGGGTCTGGGCGGGTGTCATGTAGATATCGGGGAAACGCGTGGCGAAATCACCCTGGGAGAGTACCTTGACGGGCCCGGCCAGGTTGATATCGCCTTGTTCCATCACCATTTTCACGCCGGGGTGGGCGATGTCCGTGGTCTTGTACACGGTCATGCACTCGTGGGCCTTGTCGATCTCGTATTTCTCCGTCACCTGCATGGTGGCCATGATCTCGTTGGTCTCGCCGTTGACCAGGGCGATTTCCGAGCCTGTCTTGATGTCATCCGCCGTGGCGCGGTCCGTGGACAGAGTGATAGGAATGGGCCAGAACAGGCCGTTGGCCATTTTGTAGCCGTCACACACGCCCTGCCAGTCGCTGTGGGTCATGAAACCTTCCAGGGGGGTGAAGCCGCCGATACCCATCATGATCAGATCCCCGGCCTCGCGGGAGCTGATGCGGATGCTAGGCAGGTTCTGAGCGCGGTTCTGTTCTTCGGTCAGTGTCGCACCCTCCAGCAGGAGGGGCTTGAGTTCATGGCTGCCGTGGGGCTTGACGAGTTCTGGCATGTTGTCTGTGCTCCTTAACGCATGGCGCCGCGTGTTCGGTGGGCGCTGTTGGGTTGTTTTCTTGTTTCTGAATGGGGTCACATGGTAGCAAAAATTCACGCGGCAGGTGGGAGAGATTTGCTGCAAAGAGCGGTTATTTGAAGTGAAGCTCGATGGGCTCGGGTTCCGGTTTGGGGGTTTCTGGCTGCAGGGTGATGTGCTCGATGGCATATTTCTCCAGCAACAGCTTCCTCAGGCGCGCCAGCGTGGATTGCCACTGTTGCATGTCGCCGATGACGACATGGGCCGACAGGGCCACCATGCCGGAGGAGAGGGTCCAGATGTGCAAGTCGTGTACGGAATCCACGCCTTCCGCAGCGGCCATGGCATGGCCTACTTCAGGCAGGTCGATATAGGGCGGCACGCCCTCCATGATGACATGCAATACGTCGCGCAACAGCCGTATGCTGGACCACAGAATGAGGCCGCTGATGAGGAGGGAGAGCAGTGGGTCGATGGGCGTCCAGCCGGTGAAATAGATGATTGTTCCCGCCAGCAACGCCGCGACCGATCCCAGCAGGTCGCCCATGACGTGGAGCAGGGCGGCGCGGGTATTGAGGGTTTGCTCGCCAGCGTGCAGGATCTTCGCCACATAGAGATTGACCACCAGCCCAATGAATGCGATGACCATGACCGCGCCACCCGCCACGTCATGGGGATGGCGCAGGCGCTCGATGGCATGGTAGGCGATGGTCGCTACAATGATCAGCATGAACAGACTGTTTATCAGGGCCGCCACCACTTCGGCGCGCGCCAGGCCATAGGAGTGCCGGTTGGTGGGGGGTTGCCGCGAGACCCAGGCTGCAAAGGCGGCCAGCCCCAGTGCCGTGGCGTCGGTGAGCATGTGGCCGGCATCACCCAACAGCGCCAGGGAGCCCGACCACCAGCCGCCGACGGCCTCCACCAGGGCATAGGAGAGTGTGATGGCCAGCCCGGTGAACAGGACCCGGTCCGCCGCAGTCCTGTGTTGGTGCGGATGAGGTGAGTGCGGCTGGTGCTCCACGGTGCCGTCGCGGTTCAGAAGCAGGGTTTATCGGGCGAGTTGTCGTATCTTCTGATGCTGTTCATGATTTCCATCTTGGCCCTGTCAGGACCCGCCCAGCCCTCGATGCGCACCCACTTGTTGGGTTCGAGGTCCTTGTAGTGCTCGAAGAAGTGGGCCAGCTGTGCCAGCAGATTGGGGGGCAGGTCCTGTCCGGAGCGGATACCCTTATATATACCGCTGAGCTTGGCGGTGGGGACGGCGAGAATCTTGGCGTCTACTCCGGATTCATCGGTCATTTCCAGTATGTCCACCGGGCGGCAGGTGATTACTGAGCCGCTGATGAGGGGGACAGGGGTGACGACGAGCACATCCACCGGGTCGCCATCCTCTGACAGACTGTGGGGCACGTAGCCATAGTTGCAGGGGTAGAACATGGCCGTGGCCATGAAACGGTCCACGAACATGGCGCCGCTTTCCTTGTCCACCTCGTACTTGACCGGGTCGCTGTGGGAGGGGATTTCGATAATGACGTTGATTTCTTCGGGGGCGTTTTGACCGGGGGTGACCCTGTCCAGATTCATAATTCAGCTCCTGGGTTACGTATCGATTTCAGTGAGGGCGCATTATACCCGCACTTTGTTGAGATGATAAATCGGGATTTTGCCGGGTGAGGAAAAGCCATTCTACCGGGGCGCTCGCGGTTTCCATTGATTTGCGGGGGTGATTTGACTATTCTCTAGGCTTCCGGCGCGGCTCTCATGCGCACGGTAACATGACCACCAATAAGAACAAGTACCAACGAGAACAATAAGTTGCCGATGCAGTCAAGATAATCCAATTATAATAAACCAGTGACCTAACAGGGGGGAGACATGAGCTTTTCTCATTTGTTACCACCGCTTTTTGGCGCCGCGGGGCTGTACATAGCCTATCGTATCTATCTGCTGGTCAAGCAATATCCTGCCGGTTCGGGGAAAATCACGGAAATCGGTGATGCCATTCACCAGGGCGCGATGGTGTTCATACGGCGTGAATACAGGATGCTGGGAATCTTCGTTGCGGTCGTAGCGGTGTTCTTGTTGTTTTCCCTGGGAATCGGGACTACTTTCGCTTTCCTTGTCGGGGCGCTGACTTCAGCCACCGCCGGTTATATCGGTATGTATACGGCCACCAAGGCCAATGTACGGACCACCGAGGCGGCCCATACCAAGGGGGCATCCGATGCCCTGACCGTGGCTTTCTTCGGCGGTTCCATCATGGGGTTGGTGGTTGCCTCCATCGGTTTGTTCGGTCTGGGATTCCTCTATCTCTTTTTTGGCGGTGACCCCGAGACGGCGGCCAAGATCCACGGCTTTGGCATGGGCGCATCCAGCGTCGCCCTGTTTTCCCGTGTCGGTGGCGGCATCTTCACCAAGAGCGCCGATGTGGGCGCGGACCTGGTGGGCAAGGTGGAGGCCGGCATCCCGGAGGACGATCCCCGCAACCCGGGCGTGATCGCCGACAACGTGGGCGACAACGTGGGCGATGTGGCCGGCATGGGATCGGACATATTCGAGTCCTACTGCGGCGCCATGATCGCCACCATCGCCATGGCATCCACCATGTCTCTGGAGCTGCTGGCCGGCCTGGGTGAGCGCGCCGATCTGATGTTTCTGCCCCTGGCCCTGGCTTCAGGTGGTTTGATCTGCTCTGTGCTGGGTATCGCCATGGTCAAAAAATATTCCAACAAGTCGCCGGAGGTGGCCTTGCGTATCGGCACCATTGGCGCATCGGTGGCCTTCATCCTGCTCGCTTTCCTCATTATCAACATGGTGGGCGTGCACAGCGCAGCCTGGGGGGCGGTGCTGGTGGGCTCCGTGGGCGGTATCATCATCGGGCTCGTCACGGAGTATTACACGGCAGGGGCGCCCGTGCGCCACATCGCCAAGGCGGGCGAGACGGGGCCGGCCACGGTGATGATCACAGGCCTGGCGACGGGCATGCAATCCGTGGTGGTGCCGCTGCTGACACTGGCGGGCATCATTTATATCTCCAGCGAGTTGTGCGGCCTCTATGGCGTGGGTATCGCGGCGGTCGGTATGCTGGCCACGGTGGGCATCACCATGGCCATCGATGCCTATGGTCCCGTTGCCGACAATGCGGGTGGCATTGCAGAAATGGCGGAGTTGGGAGAGGATACCCGCAAGATCACCGATTCTCTCGACGAACTGGGCAATACGACGGCTGCTATCGGCAAAGGTTTCGCCATCGGGGCCGCGGCCCTGGCGGCCCTCGCCATCATCACTGCCTACGTGCAGGAAGTTTCTCTGCACGTTGAGAATTTCAGCCTGGAGCTGGGCAATCCCCATGTGCTGATGGGCATGTTTCTGGGCGGCATCTTCCCCTTTCTGATCGCGGCCCTGACCATGACCGCCGTGGGCGACGCCGCCTTCGACATGATCAAGGAAATCCGCCGCCAGTTCCGGGAGATTCCCGGCCTGTTGGAGGGGACGGCCAAGCCCGACAACGAGCGCTGCGTGGATATCGCCACCCAGGCCGCGTTGAAGAAAATGATCCTGCCCGGCGTGCTGGCCGTCTCGGCGCCCGTGGTGGTGGGTTTCGGTATAGGGCCCCAGGCCCTCGGCGGCATGCTGGGCGGCGCCCTGGTCGCCGGCGTATTGCTGGCCCTGACCATGGCCAACGCCGGTGGCGCCTGGGACAATGCCAAGAAGTATGTGGAAAAGGGCAATCTAGGCGGCAAGGGCTCCGATGTTCACAAGGCCGCCGTGGTAGGCGACACCGTGGGCGACCCCTTCAAGGATACCTCGGGCCCCTCCATGAACATCCTTATCAATGTGCTGGCGATCGTCAGCCTGGTGATCGCCCCTCTGTTGGGAGGCTGAGTAAGGTGTAGAAGCGGGGTCGGGGCTTCCGCCCCGGCCCCGCTTAAGCCTATTTGACCTTGAAGCTGGTATTCAATTTCTTCTTTACGGCCACATTCTTCAGCCTGACGTAACGGGGCAGGCCATCGCGGTAGGGCGGATAGTCTTCCCCGCGGATCAGTGGCGCCAGGTAGTCGCGGCATTTCTTGGTAATGCCGAAGCCGTCGCGGCTGATGAAGCTCTTGGGCATCATCTTTTCCACGTTGGCCACCTTCTTGAGGGGGGCCATGCCCACCTTCCAGCGATAGGGTTTGTTTGAGGCCCGAACAATGGTGGGCATGACGGAATTGTGCCCCTGCAGCGCGAACTGTACCGCCGCCTTGCCCATGGCGTAGGCCTGTTCCACATCGGTTTTGGAGGCGATATGGCGCGCGGCGCGCTGCAGATAATCGGCGACGCCCCAGTGATATTTGTAGCCCAGGCCTTGCTTGATGATATTGGCCACCACCGGGGCCACACCACCCAACTGGGCATGGCCGAAGGCGTCCCGCAGGCCCTGGTCGGCAAGGAATTTGCCATCCCGGCCGCGCACGCCCTCCGATACCACCACGGAGCAGTATCCGTGTTCCTTCACCATTGCTTTCACTTTGTCCAGAAAGCGTTTTTTCTGGAAGGCGACCTCCGGGAAGAGGATGACGATGGGCAATTCATCTTGCTCTGTAGAGGCCATGCCGCCGGCGGCGGCGATCCAGCCCGCGTGGCGTCCCATGACCTCCAGCACGAATACCTTGGTGGAGGTTTTGGACATGGAGGCGACGTCGTAACTGGCCTCCAGGGTGGAAATGGCAATGTATTTCGCCACCGAGCCGAAGCCGGGGCAGTTGTCGGTGATGGGCAGGTCGTTATCCACCGTCTTGGGTACATGGATGGCCTGGATGGGATAGCCGAGACGTTCCGAGAGCTGGGAAACCTTGAGGCAGGTATCGGCGGAATCGCCGCCGCCGTTGTAGAAGAAATAGCCGATGTTGTGGGCCTCGAAGACGGCGATGAGGCGCTCATATTCGCGCCGGTTCTCTTCCAGCCCCTTGAGCTTGTAACGGCAGGAGCCGAAGGCGCCGGACGGGGTGTGACGCAGGGCGGCGATGGTCCTGGCGGATTCCCTGCTGGTATCGATGAGATCTTCAGTCAGCGCGCCGATGATGCCATTACGGCCGGCGTAGACCTTGCCGATCTTGTCTTTGTGCTGGCGTGCTGTTTCGATCACCCCGCAGGCAGTGGCGTTGATGACTGCCGTAACCCCCCCGGACTGGGCATAAAAGGCATTTTTTTTTGTCATTGGTCCCTCCCTCAAGTAGTGGCATCCTGTTGAAGGACATTATAAACCCGGCGCGCAATGGCCTGTCCTTTGATTTCAATCTGCCAGGGACTTCAGGCCTGCGCCGGCACGGCGTTGCGGCGCTTGCCAATGGAATCACCATTGCCTGCGCACCGCGCCTTGTTCCAGCGCAGGCCTGAAGTCCTGAATACGATATATATTATTGCCGGGTTAATAGTTTGGGCTTTACTGTACTCAGTACCGGCCTGCAGTCGTCACAGGCCAGACCCCGATTCCACTCAACTGCCACTCGCCAGTTATAGATTTCGTTCTGCGTTATCCCACAAAGAGAAGCACAACCCATGTGGTATGAAAGGCAAGAACCCCTGCGGGAAAAAGTGGTAAGCTGAATTCAGCTTGTACATCGTTAAGGGCGGTGCAGTCGTGCCGCCCTGATGTACATCAGGCCAGCTTGACGGACATATTGCTTATGATGTACAGACAGGGTATTGCCGTGCTTTTCCTGTTGTTCTCCCTCGATGCGTCGGCAGTGGAGGGCGATCTGCTGACAGCCCATGAACAGCAGTTTTTGACACAGCACTGGCCGGATATCATTCCCCTGCAGGGCCCCCCGCCGGGCGCATATTCCGAGCTAGAAACTTCTCTGGCTCCTGGTGACTGTGGCGTCTGCCATCCCCGGCAATACCAGGATTGGCAGAGCAGCCTCCATAGCAGGACCATGGGGCCGGGGGTGCTGGGGCAATTGCTTGAAATGGTTCAGAAGGACCCTGAAACGGCGCGCACGTGCTGGTCCTGTCATACACCCAATGCAGAGCAGCAGGATGTGCTGGCGGACGAGTCGGGAGGTTTCCGTAAGAATCATGCCTTCGATCCGGGATTACAGCGGCAGGGGCTCATTTGTGCGGGTTGTCATGTCAGGCAGCACCGGCGATATGGCCCGCCTCGCACGCGCATGCCAGGTGAGGCGGGGAAGATCGATGAGGGGCTGCCTCATGATGGCTTCACAGCGGAAACAGCCTTCAGCAAATCGGCCTTCTGCGCCGGATGCCACCAGTTCGAAGCGGATGATTATGCCCTCAATGGCAAGCTGATCGAGAATACCTATGAGGAATGGAAGGCAAGCCCTTATCCTGCGTTGGGGATTCAGTGCCAGACCTGCCATATGCCGGAACGGCGCCATGTCTGGCGTGGTATCCACGATCCGGAGATGGTGAAAAAGGGCGTCACCATATCGGTTGCTCTCGAACGGCAATCATATCGGCCGGGTGAGCGCATCCTCGCCAGGGTCACCATTGCCAACACCGGCACGGGGCATTATTTTCCCACTTACATGACACCCAAGATTTTCGTACGCGGTTATCTTGTCAATGAAAAGGGGGAGCGTTATCCCGGCACCTTACAGGAAGCCATTATCGGAAGAGAGGCAACCCCCGATTTGTCCCGGGAAATCTATGATACCCGTATTCCGCCGGGTAATTCCCTGGTAATTTCCTACGCAGAGGTGATGCAGGAAGCCGGACAGCAGCTCAGGGTGGAGATCGTCGTCCACCCCGATCATTTCTATACCCGGTTCTACGAAAACTACCTTGCCCAGGGGCGGGGGGGCAAAGGACGCGCCTACATCGAGGAGGCCCTGGCGCATACGCGGAAAACACCATTTACCCTCTATGAACAGACCTTTCCCTTGACGCCGGGCGCAGAGACAATCAAATTGCCAACTGGCATCCCGCAGGCATCACCCTCGCTGCTATCGAAAAGGCCTGATGCGCGGCACGACGGTGGCAAGCCGGACTGGAATGATGCCGCTATACATTGGTATGACCATGACAGCGGCATCGCGGCGGCCGCGGCGCAAGACAAGCCCATTCTCATGGTTTTCTATGCCGAATGGTGTCCCACCTGTCACGCCTATAAGAAAATTTTCTATGACCGCAGGGTCGTCGAGGCGTCGGATGGTTTCATCATGATCCGCGTCAATGCCGATGAGGAGGAGGCGCTCAATGGGCGTTATGCCCTCGATGGCGATTATGTGCCGCGTATTTATGTTCTGGATGCCGCTGGTACGCTCAAGGAGGATTTATACGCGGGACGAGACTATCCCCGCTACTTTATCAGGGCGGCCGATCCAGCCGCTTTCCTGGCCTTGATGCGGCGGGGTGCGTCGTGATGAGGAAGGCGTTCAGCCTGTGTTGCGCATGCCGGCGGCGATGGCGTTGATGGAGCGCAGCAAGGGGCTCAACCAGGCCTCTCTTTCCTCCTCATCCAGGTCCGGGTCGCGATAGCGCCGCAGCAGGGTGATCTGGATGTGGCTGAGGGGGTCGAGGTAGGGATTGCGGCGCTTCAGAGACAGGGCCAGCGTGGGATTCTCTTCGATGAGTACCTTGCAGTTGGCCGCTTGCAGGGTCTGTTCCACGGTCAGTTCATACTCGGCCCGGATCTTGTCGAAGATCGTTCCCGCCGCATCCTTGTCTGAGCACAACTCCATGTATTCATGGGCGATCTGCATGTCGGCCTTGAACAGGGACATCTGGGTATTGCTCAGCAGGGCGCGGAAATAGGGCCACTCCTCGTACATGCGGTGCAGGTCCTT
>JALSGV010000013.1 GCA_026982565.1 Gammaproteobacteria bacterium | reverse complement strand
GGCCATCATCGCCACCTTCCTGCCCGCCTTCATCCTCTCCGGCTTCATTTTCGACTTGCACTCCATGCCCGAAGCCATCCGGGCCGTGACCTACCTCATACCGGCGCGCTACTTGGTATCCATTCTGCAAACCGTGTTCCTCGCCGGTGACGTGTGGCCGGTGATATTACCCAATCTGTTCGCATTGCTTGTCATGGCCACGGTCTTCCTGGCGCTGGTGCGCCGCAAGTCGCGCAAACAACTGGAATAGATAGAAGGCATGCTCCAGCATATTCTCGCCCTGATGATCAAAGATCTGCGCGCCATCCTGCGCGACAGGCGCAGCCGCCTGGTGCTCATCGCCCCGCCCGTCGTCCAGTTGCTGATCTTCGGCTACGCAGCCAGTTTCGATCTCAACAATGTCCCCTACGCCATATACGATGCAGATGGCGGCAGTGCGGCGCGCAGCCTGTTCGCCCGCTTCGAGGGCTCCCCCACCTTCGATTTCCGCGGCCGCTTGCAGAACGAAGAACAACTCAGGGAGGCCATTGACAATAAGGAAGTCCTGCTGGTGCTGCGCGTCGGCGCCGACTTCAGCCGCCACCTGGAGCGCGGCCTGCCCGCCGACCTGCAGGTCATCATCGATGGCCGCAATTCCAACACGGCAATGATCGCCCTCAACTACGTGCGCAGCATGCTGATCGATTTCAACCGTGACTGGTCCGCCACCCATGGGCGGCCGCTGCCCCCCGCCCACCTGCAGGTGCGGCCGTGGTTCAACGAGAACCTGGTGTCGCGCTGGTTCATCGTGCCCGGCATCGTGGCCTTGCTGACTCTGGTGGTTACGCTCATCGTGACGGCCCTGTCGGTGGCGCGCGAGCGCGAGGCGGGCACCTTCGACCAACTGCTGGTGACGCCGCTGCGCCCGGCAGAGATACTCATAGGCAAGGCGCTGCCCGGCTTTATCATCGGCACTATCGAGGCTACTCTCATCATTGCCGTGGTGGTCTACTGGTTCGAAATCCCGTTGCGCGGCAGCCTGCTGCCCCTGTACCTGGGACTGTGGCTGTTTCTGTTGTCGGCCATCGGCGTGGGACTGATGATCTCCGCGCTGTCCGTAACCCAGCAACAGGGACTGATGGGCGCCTTTCTGTTTCTGGTGCCGGCCGTCATCCTGTCCGGCTTCGCCACCCCCATCGAGAATATGCCCCATGTGGTGCAATGGCTGACCTATTTGAATCCCATGCGCTATTTTCTCATCGTGGTGCGCGGCGTGTTTCTTGAAGGCGCCGATGTCACCCTGCTCATACCGCAATACTGGCCCATGGCGCTCATCGGCGCAGTAACGCTGGTTCTGGCGGGCTGGTTGTTCCGGCACCGGATGTATTAACCCGGCAGAAGTACGGTGTGGTAAATTGACCGTTGGATTCCCTCTGAAATTTGAAATAAAAACAAGGAGTGGGCCATGAAATACGACAGTGCTGTCCAGAGCGCACTGAGGTCAGTCATTTTGACGGGAAGCCTGCTGGGCATTCTTGCCGGCTGTGGAGGAGGTGGCGGCAGTGGGAACGACCCAGCCAGTCAGCCAGAAAACAACAATACTGGAAACACCCCCCAGACTGTCACCCTCAGCGGCACGGTAATCGGGGGCGCCAATGTCTTTGTTGACAGTGATGTCAACGATCCCGATGCCAGCTATGCCGCCAATGATATGCCCGGCCAGGCGCAGGCCATACCCAACCCGGTCATGCTGGGGGGCTATCTGAACGAGGCGCATACTGGTCCGGCCGGTCCCCTGTTCGCCACAGGAGACCGTTCCGATTTCTTCCGCGTCAGCCTGGCCGCCAACCAGAATGTCACTGTCAATATCGCCGATTTCGATACGGGCGACTTTGATCTTTATATCTATTATGACGATGGCAGCATAGACCTCCTCAATCCGGACTTCATTTCAGAGGGCGTCGGTCAAACCGAAACGCTTACGATCCCGCAGGATGGGGATTACCTCATCGAGGTCTATGCCTTTTCGGGTTACTCCAACTATGCCCTGGTCATAGGGCAGGGCGCCGCCTCCCTATCGACAAACAGGCTGGTATCGACGGATGACTTTGTGCCAGGCGAGGTCATCGTGCGTTTCAATGACGCCCGCCTGCCCCTCAGTGTGGCCAGAACGCCGGCAACCCTGGCTGCCACCATTGGCCTGCAGTTTAAGGCGGGAGACGCCGGCCGGGCCATGCTGATGGAAATAAGCCCCTCAAGCGGGCCAGGCATACAAGGCGCTACTGCGAACCAGATGGCTTCCCAGGAAAGGCGTTTCCGCTCACCGGACCCTGAGAGACAGCAGAAGCTGGATACCCTGCGCACCATCAAGCTTCTGCGCAAGCGCAATGACATCCGCTATGCGGAACCCAATTTCATCCGCCAGCCCCTGCAAATACCCACTGACAGTTACTACGGGCTTCAATGGCACTATCCCTTAATCAAGCTGCCCACCGCCTGGGATGTCACCACCGGGTCACCCAATGTTATCGTGGCGGTCATCGATACGGGTGTTTTGCTCAATCACCCTGACCTGCAGGGCCAGTTCTCCAGCGATGGCGGGTTTGATTTCATTCGGGATGACAATATCGCCCAGGACAACGAACCGGGTATCGACATCAATGCCGATGACCCTGGTGACTCAAGAATCGGCAGCAGCTCTTTTCACGGCACCCATGTCGCCGGCACCATTGCCGCCACAACCAGTTTCGGCGCGGGCGGCAGTGGGGTGGCAGGAATCGCGCCGGGCGTGAAAATCATGCCCCTGCGGGTTCTGGGAAACGGTGGCGGAACGGGTTACGACATTCTCCAGGCAGTGCGCTATGCTGCGGGCCTGAGCAATGACTCCGGAATCATCCCGCCCCAAAAGGCCGATGTCATCAATCTCAGCCTGGGCGGCCCGGGGGGAAGCCAGGCCGAGCAGGATGCCTATACCCAGGCAAGGGGTGCCGGCGTCATCATCGTGGCGGCGGCCGGCAACAGCAATGTCAGCGATCCGTTTTATCCCGCGGCCTACAATGGGATCATATCGGTAAGCGCCCTGGACATGAACAAGCAGCGGGCGCCTTATTCCAACTTCGGCACAACCATAGACGTAGCAGCGCCCGGCGGCGATACTTCCCGGGATCTCAATGGCGACGGCTATCCCGATGGCGTCCTCAGCACGGTTGGCGATGACTCCGGAGGCAATATCGACTATGTGTTTAAGTTTCTTCAGGGCACCTCCATGGCCTCGCCCCATATGGCAGGCGTGCTGGCATTGATGAAATCGGTCCATGGCAACCTGACACCCGATGATGTTGACACCCTTCTGGCCAGTGGGCAAATCGTCGAGGACCTGGGAGCCGCCGGCCGCGATGACCAGTTCGGCCACGGCATGATCGATGCCCGCAAGGCAGTGGATGCCGCCACCGCGTTGGCGCAGGGCAGCAACCCGGATAACCCCGTCGTCAGCGTGTCACCTGCTTCCCTGAATTTCGGCAACAGCGCAACCAATACTTCACTCTCCATAATCAACGGCGGAACGGGCGTCCTCAGCATTGCCTCTATCACTACCAGCGCCTCATGGCTGACGGTTATACCCGGCAACGTGGATGCCATCACTCAATTGGGGGACTATCAAGTCAGCGTGGACAGGTCGGGGCTCGCTGCCGGCATCTATACAGCCGACATCACCATAGTATCGACATCCAATACCGTATCCATACCCGTCATTCAACGGGTGGGGGGACAAGGGTCAAATATCAATGCGGGCTATCAGTATATTCTCCTGGTGGATGCAGATTCAGGGGACATCGTCGACCAGTGGGAGGGCTCCCCTCAAAACGGGGAATATAATTTTGTATTCGATAACGTGTCTCTCGCGAATGGAAAGAGCTATTTTATTTTCGCCGGAACTGACCAAAACAATGATGGCTTCATCTGCGATGCGGGCGAAACCTGTGGCGCCTATGTTTCACTCGTCCAACCTATCGCTATCAGCGATGGCGGCAACAATAGTGGCCTCGACTTCATATCCGGCTTCAATACCGGCCTGCAGAACCTCTCAGCCTCCGGCGCGGACAACAAGAAGCGGGCCATACGCCGCAAGCAAACCAAGAAAATCCCATGAATACCACTCACCTGAAAAGATCATGCATTCTCACCCTGTTGCTTCTGACGGCATCCTGCCAGACCATGCCTGGCAACAATCAGAAGCAAGCCGGCCAATCATCTGTCTCATCCATACGGGCGGGACTGCATTGTGGTCGTGAACAGGCCACCCCGGCGGCCACATGGATCGACAAGCCACAACAACTGGAAACCAGTTTCAAGAAAATCCAGGGAGCCATATTGGGCGCCAAGCCGCCTGAAATACCGAAAGTGGATTTTCGCAATGAAATCGCCCTTCTGATAGAGATGGGGCAACACCCTACGCTGGGTTACAGCTTAGCGTTGCCAGAAACCGCCAGCCTGGATATCAGAAAAGACCAAGCATACCTTACCTTGCGCTGGACCAGCCCCCAACCCGATGTCTCTCTTGCGCAAACAACCAGCAGCCCCTGCCTGCTGCTCAGGCTCAAGCGGGGGGAATACACCTCTATACGCATCCTGGACGAAGAAGGGAATACCCAGGCAATTTCCCGCATGGGGCAATGAGTGAACCTCCCTCACCCCACACCATCTCTCCCGGAGGGAAAGGAGTAAAACGCGGATTAAAGATACTGCAGCGCCACCGTTTCCAGCTGGCCGTCACCTGTTTCCTTGTAATGCACCTTGACAGACCTGCCTGCCGACAACATGGAGAGCAGTTGCTGTGAGGCCCTGAAACTGATTTCTTTCTTGGTTTCCGCATCCAGGATAGTATAGGTCATGGCCTCCTTGTCCACGGCGACCAAACTGCCGGCATGCTTGTTCTTGCCCAGCATTTCACACGCTGAAGCAGCACCCGCGGCAGCCAGAAATGACGCAAACGCCAAACCAACAATCATATTTTTCATAATATAACGCTCCTCATATTTTTCACGACAAAACCAGGGAAAACCGGGGTTTCTCTGATCCCAATACCCAAAACCTCATGAGATGAACAGCTCCCGATCCCTCAGCCGTCTCACCTCAACGCCCAGGGATTCCCTCCATAGCTGGTCAATTTCTTTCCAATATCGCAGCTTTTCAGGATTATTTGCTATTTCCAGGAAACAATCCTCACCCCTATCTGGCGAGAACTCGGCAAAATTCAGAATATTTGATTCCATGGCATTCAACTCCTCCTGTTTCACTTTGGCCGTATTGTGCAACAGCCATCTTAAGGCTTCCTTAAAGAAGGGATGTCAGGTCCGGCAGGGAAATATAACGACAGGCGCCTGCCAGATGGCTTGTGAGACGCGGAATTTACAGTGAAGCCACTATACAAGCATGCATTCCAGCCGGTGCTTACGCTCCTCCCAATCCGGCAAGAGCCGTTCCAGAAGTTGATAAAAACCCACGGAATGATCCTGGAACCTCAAATGGCAAAGCTCGTGCGTAACAACATATTCAATACATTCACGAGGCGCGCGGATCAGATCCCGGTTGAGCGTCAACACCCCGGCCGGAGACAAGCTTCCCCAGCGGGTTTTCATGCGCCGTATACGCAGTCTGGGTTCCTCGCAGCCGAGCCGCCTGAATTCCGGCAGCCGGGATTCCAGAATCTCTGAATATTTCTTTCTGGCCTTCTCCAGATACCATTTTTCAAGCAGTTGCCGTACCTTCAGGGGTTCTGGTGCATTCCGGCAGGATACAAAAAAATGGCCACGCATCAGCTTTACTTCGTCTTGCTCGCCACGTGAAAGTTTCAAGCGGTACTGCCTGCCAAGATAGAGGTGGGTTTCTCCACCCACATACCGCCGGGGCGGTGTGCTGGGCCGGAATTGCTGAAAATAAGCCATCTGGCGGGTGATCCAGCGGGCACGCTTCCTGACCCGTTGCTGGATGGCTTCCAGTCCTGCGCCCGAGGGCGCCGTGATGACCACCTGGCCATCAGGGTGGACGGCTATTTCCATGGTTTTTCGGTTCGTATACAGAACACGGCAGGATATATCCTGACCACCATACAGAATGTGGAAACCTGCAGGTTCCAGCAGACTATTTACTGTCGTGGCGTTCATCGATACTCATCGAGGATCATAAATTCGTCATTCCGGGCGAAGCGGAGCGTAGACCCGGAATCCAGTGATTTGATGCCGCGCGCCTCTAGATTCCCGCTTCCGCGGGAATGACAACAAAAAGTGCAAATGGCAACGAGTTCTCCCCCATAGTTTTTTGGGCTTCTCACCCCTGCATCCGGTGCCGGGCAAGCTGCATGGACTTATCGATAATCTCATCCATTTGTTCCGTGTTGAGTTCGATGC
>JALSGV010000012.1 GCA_026982565.1 Gammaproteobacteria bacterium | reverse complement strand
ACTCGGTACTCTCAAGTTCCTAACAGATTGATATTAAAAGACAGGCCATTGCGTGCCGGCCCGCTGACTGCGTTGGCGAAATTTGCTGTAGAATGACTACAGCGGCATTTCGCCGCCTTGCAGCGAACCGGCATGCAATGGCTGAATACGATATATATGGTTGCCGGGTTAATAGTAGCCCGTCTTGCGGTCCAGGCGCCGGTAGGACAGGGCCTCGCTGAGGTGGTTGGTGGCAATGGCTTCTGCTTCTTCAAGATCCGCAATGGTGCGCGCCACTCTCAGGATGCGGTGGTAGGCCCGCGCCGACAGGCCCAGGCGCTCGCACGCGCTTTCCAGGATATGCTGACCGTTGGTTTCCAGTCTGCAGAAGCGTTCGATTTCCGGGGATGTCATGAGGTGGTTGGCCTTGCCGGCGCGCTGGAGCTGGATATGGCGCGCCCGGATGACCCGCTTGCGCACGTCCGTACTGGATGCGAGTGGCTCCCGCTGCGTATCGCGCCACTGCCGCGGCGGGACCGGCGGGACTTCGATGTGCATGTCGATGCGGTCCATCAAGGGCCCTGAGATGCGCGCGCGGTAGCGCTGAATCTGCTCGCTGGTGCAACGGCAGCGTCCGCGGGGGTCGCCGTGAAAGCCGCAGGGGCAGGGGTTCATGGCGGCAATGAGCTGAAAGCGGGCGGGGAATTCGGCCTGTCTGGCGGCCCTTGAGATGGTGATGTGGCCGGATTCCAGCGGTTCGCGCAGCACCTCCAAGGTATGGCGGTTGAATTCGGGCAGTTCATCGAGAAAGAGTACGCCATTGTGGGCCAATGAGATTTCGCCGGGGGCCGGGACGCTGCCGCCACCGACCAGGGCGGGTCCGGAGGCCGTGTGGTGGGGCGCCCTGAAGGGGCGGCGTGCCCACTGCTGCGGGGAAAAGCCCAGGCCGCTGACAGAGGCGATGGCCGCTGTTTCGAGGGCCTCCTCTTCCGACATGGGAGGCAGGATGCCCGGCAGGCGCCTGGCGAGCATGGTCTTGCCGGTGCCCGGCGGGCCGATCATGAGCAGGGCGTGTCCGCCTGCCGCGGCAATCTCCAGCGCGCGCTTGGCGTGGTGCTGGGCGCTGACATCGGCAAGATCGGGATAAGAGGCGGAGGTTTCCAGGGCAGTGGAAGAAGGGTGCGCGCAGGGACTCAGGGGAGAGGCGCCGCTCAGATGGGCGCAGACATCGAGCAGGTGGCGGGCGGGGTAGAGGGTCAGGTCACGGATCAAGGCGCCTTCTTCACCGTTGGCCATGGGGATGACCAGGCTCCTCCCCGCCTCGCGTACCTGCAGGGCGGCGGGGAGGGTGCCGTGGATGGGGCGCAACTCGCCGCTCAGGGCCAGTTCGCCGAGGAATTCGTATTGATCCAGGGAGGCGCGGGGAATCTGGCCCGAGGCCGCCAGCACGCCCAGCGCCATGGCCAGATCGTAGCGCCCCCCCTGCTTGGGCAGGTCGGCAGGCGCGAGATTGATGGTGATGCGGCGTGTCGGGTATTCGAAACGGCTGTTCAGCAGGGCGGCGCGGATGCGTTCCTTGCTCTCCTTGACGGCGGTTTCGGGCAGGCCGACGATGGAAAGGCTGGGGAGTCCGTTGGACAGATGGACTTCAACGGTGACCTGGGGGGCTGTAATGCCGCACTGGGCGCGGCTAAACAGAATCGCCAGTGACATGGTTCTCAATCCTTGAGAAGCGCCTCATGCTTTTTTCCTGCCTTCAGGCCATTGTCGTATTCAAGGCCCGGAGGCGTCGGCGGCGGACAGGGCCTGTTCCAGCTCGCTGACCTGTTTTTCCAGCGCCTCCAGCTTGGCGCGGGTGCGGGCCAGGACGGCCTTCTGCACGTCGAATTCCTCGCGCGTCACCAGATCCAGTTTATCGAGCGTGTTGCTGAGGAGGGCGCGGGCATTCTTTTCCAGATCTTCCTGCAGTTCGCGGGCGCTCTCCGGTACTACGCTGGCGAGTTTATTGGTCAGCTCGTCGAAGATTTTTGGATCAAATGCCATGGCTACCTGTGGAGTCAGTATTTTCCGTATGCATGTTACACCATGACGGGAGAAATGCGTAGCCGCCGTGTTCGCCATGTGTTTGGCACCAAAACGGTGCGATTGCGCCTCGACAGGCGTCCATAGTGGTGCGCAGCACGCTGAAACAAACCCTTAAAAATAATGTTAACCATTTGTATTTTATATATATTATTGTGTTGGCACGGATGATGCTAAATTCGGTCTGTGACGCATCATTTTTGTATCAGTTTTGAGCGCCCTGCCGCGTACAAAACATCTATATGAGGAAAGTCTTATGAAGCTTGTAAGTGCAATCATCAAACCGTTCAAACTGGACGACGTGCGCGAGTCTCTGTCCGAGATCGGTGTTCAGGGAGTGACCGTGACTGAAGTGAAGGGTTTTGGACGCCAGAAAGGGCATACGGAGCTGTACCGTGGCGCCGAGTATGTGGTGGATTTTCTGCCCAAGGTGAAAATCGACGTGGCCGTCGATGACGAAATTCTGGATCAGGTGGTGGAGGCCATCACCAAGGCGGCCCAGACGGGCAAGATCGGCGACGGCAAGATCTTTGTCACCAGCCTGGAGCAGGCCATTCGCATCCGTACCGGCGAGACCGGCACCGAGGCCCTTTGAGGCGTAGTTAAATATTCAATTAAATAAGTAAGTCGCGGAGGTAAAAAATTGTGGAAGCAATTCTAGAAACCAAATACGCGCTGGATACCTTTTATTTCCTGGTAACCGGCGCGCTCGTAATGTGGATGGCGGCCGGTTTCGCCATGCTGGAGGCGGGCCTGGTCCGTTCCAAGAACACGGCGGAGATTCTCACCAAGAACATCTCCCTGTTCGCCATCGCCTGCATCATGTACATGGTGATGGGTTACAATATCATGTATCCGGCGGCAGGCGACGGCATCATCCCGGCCTTCGATTTCTCGTTCATGTTCGGTGGCGACAATGACCCGGCCGAGGTGCTGGCGCAGGGCGCCGAGGGCTGGTATGACGGATCGTATTATTCCGGCATGTCCGATTTCTTCTTCCAGATGGTATTCGTGGCCACGGCCATGTCCATCATTTCCGGCGCCGTGGCCGAGCGCATGAAGCTGTGGGCCTTCCTGGCCTTCGCCGTGGTCATGACCGGCTTCATCTACCCCATGCAGGGTTACTGGAAGTGGGGCGGCGGCTTCCTCGACGAGGCGGGCTTCCTGGATTTCGCCGGTTCCGGCGTGGTCCACATGGCGGGCGCGGCAGCGGCCCTGGCCGGTGTTCTGCTGCTCGGCGCGCGCAAGGGCAAGTACGGCCCCAATGGAGAGATCAATCCCATTCCCGGCGCCAACATGCCTATGGCGACCCTGGGCACCTTTGTCCTGTGGCTGGGCTGGTTCGGTTTCAACGGCGGCTCCGAGCTGATTCTCTCCAATGTGGGCGAGGCCAATGCAGTGGCTGCTGTCTTCGTCAACACCAACATGGCCGCTGCCGGTGGTGTGGTTGCCGCGCTGATACTGGCGCGTCTCATGTTCGGCAAAGCCGATCTCACCATGGCCCTCAATGGCGCCCTGGCGGGTTTGGTATCCATCACCGCCGAGCCACTGACGCCCACGCCCCTGATAGCTACCATGATCGGCGCCTTCGGTGGCCTGCTGGTGGTGCTGTCCATCGTGACCCTGGACAAGATCAGGATCGACGATCCCGTGGGCGCCATCTCTGTCCACGGCGTGGTCGGTATCTGGGGCCTGCTGGCGGTAACCCTGACCAACCCCGACGCGACCCTGGGCGCCCAGCTCTACGGCATCGCCGTGATTTTCGGGTGGGTGTTCTTCACCAGCCTCATCGTGTGGATGATCCTCAAGGCCATCATGGGTATCCGGGTGTCCGAGGAAGAAGAGTTCGAGGGCGTGGATCTGGCGGAGTGTGGCCTGGAAGCCTATCCGGAGTTTACCGGTACCCGGGGTTCCGGCCTCTGATTGTCATACCGGCCATGGAAGGACGACGGGCGCCTCTGGCGCCCGTTTTTTTAGGGCAGGCCTGCTTAATTCGACAATCGTCATTCCCGCGTAGGCGGGAATCCAGGAAAATCAAATAACTGGATCCCGGCCTTCGCCGGGATGACGAATTAATCCCATTTCCTTAGATGGTGCGCTTACAAGCTGCTGTGCGAGCCGTCACAGAAGGGTTGGTCCTTGGTATGCTTGCAGCCACACAGGGCAACGGTGGTGGCAGTTTCGACGGTAAAGGCCTTGGGTGTGAAATCCGTGCCCTTGTGGGAGCCGTCGCAGAAGGGTTGCTTGGCGGATTTTCCGCAGGCACACCAATAATAGGTGCCGGGTTCCAGGTTCATGACATAGGGGAATTTCTGTGCAATGACAGGTTCTGACATGGTGTGCTCCTTTGCTGCAGAGATTATGCAGGCATTGTAACTGAATCCTGTTCTGCGATGGCAACTTATCAATCACGTCCCCCACCTGGAAGGTCATGAAAATACCCTGTTGGCCGATAATTCATGAATATGGCTGCACAGGGGTCCGAATGATGAAAAACAAGCTTGTCTTTTTCAGTGTGTTGATATGTCTGACCTTTTCCACGCTGGGTCATGCCGGAAAGGTCTACCGCTGGGTGGACGGGAAGGGCAAGGTGCATTTCAGTGACCAGCCGGGAGGCCTGAATTCACAGGCCATTGATGTCGAGCCTGTGCCCCGTAGTCAATTGGCGCCAGGGGGGCATGCTGCCAGCGCCCGGCCGCAAGCGCCGCTGGCCGGGGATGAAAAGGCGGATGCCGCAGTGAAGGAAGAGGCGAAGAAAACCGCCAAACTGCGCAGCAAGAACTGCGAGATTGCCCGCGACAATCTGCAGCGCAATGAGAACATCTCCCGCATGTACCGCCTGGACGAGAATGGAGAGCGCGCCTTCCTCACCGCTGCCGAGCGCGAGGCGGTATTGGAGAAGTCACGCCGCCATGTCAAGGAGTGGTGTGGAAGCTGATCTTACTCCTGCACTTGTTCAAGCGCCGCTTCGAAAAAGGTGGGACAGGCCAGGGATGCGCGGTGGATGGCAGGATTGTAATAGCGGGTCGCGAAATCCTTTTTCATTATGGCATCCTCTCTGAAGCTTGTCAGGTCAAGCGCCTTGCCCGCCATGGTGGCCGACCACCACCCGGATGGATAGACACACTGGGGGAAGTGCAATGTCTGCACGGAGTGGAACCCCGCCGCAGTCATGGCGTTGCGCATGGCGGCGATAATGTCCATGTGCAGCAGTGGTGATTCGCTCTGCTGCACGAGGATGCCCTCGGGTGTCAGTATGCGCCGGCACTGACGGTAGAAGGGTTCAGTGAACAGGCCCTCCGCCGGCCCGATGGGGTCCGTGCTGTCGACGATGATGATGTCCACGCTCCCGTCCGCCGCCTCGGCGACCCACTGGATGCCGTCCCCGAAATGGAGCTGCGCGCGGGGGTCACCGTTGGATTCGCACAATTCTGGAAAATACTCCTCGGCCAGGCGCGTGACCCGCTCGTCGATTTCCACCTGTACTACATGCTCCACGTCCTGATGTTTGAGGACTTCCCGCAGGGTGCCGCAGTCGCCACCGCCGATAATCAGCACACGCCGTGGGCGCGGGTGAGTGAACAGGGCAGGGTGGGCAAGCATCTCGTGGTAGAAGAAATTGTCGCGCTGGCTGAGCATGACAAAGCCGTCGATTACCATCAGATTGCCAAACTGCGCCGTTTCATAGATGGCGATGCGCTGATAGGCGGTGCGCTCTTCATGGAGCTTGGCCTTGATTTGCAGCGAGAAGGCCGTGCCGCCTTCTTCGCAGATTTCCGTAAACCAGTTGTCGTCGAGGGTCATGTTTGTCTTCTCTGGGGGTTGTTGTCGGGTTAAGATAAATCGTAACTACTCACTCCCCAGATGGCGGAATAGTCGCTATGCGTCATTCCCGCATGGGGTAAGCGGGAATCCAGTGGTTTGACCGACATGGATTCCGGGGGTTTGAGTAGTTACCTTGAGAGTACCGAGTTCTGTCATTCCTGCGGATGCAGGAATCCAGAACCCATTGATTTTCCTGGATTCCCGCCTTCGCGGGAATGACATTAATGCAGTGCTGTGTTTTATTGTAAATCAGGTAGTTACAGATATCTCGGCACTCTCAAGTAGTTACGATAAATCAAACACCATGAAATGTCACAGCTTCCCTGGCCCATGAACCGGTTCAAAAATAAATCCATGCCTCGGCCATACACGCAATGGATGTTTTTCCCATGTCGCGCTGGAGCATAGACGACGCGCGCAAGACCTATAATATCGCCCACTGGGGCGGTGGTTATTTCGATGTCGATGAACAAGGGCATGTCATCGCCCGTCCTGACCGCCAGCGGCGGGAT
>JALSGV010000011.1 GCA_026982565.1 Gammaproteobacteria bacterium | reverse complement strand
CTCCGAAAAAAGGCGCTTGAACTGCTTGACTACTGTAGTAACATTGGCTGGCTTCATCCGATCACTCCCGATCATTCAACATTTGCTATTGTCAAATGATCCGATCGGATGAAGCCTCAAGAGTTCCATTGAAATTCAATAACTTTAAAGATCCTACCTATGAGAGTGCGCTGGATAATCTCGCGTTAGTACACCGAACTGATATCCAGCGCAAACACCAGCGCATCCTCTCGACCGGCAGGCGTGGGATAATATCTTTTGCGCCGGCCAATCTGTTCAAAACCCACAGAGCGATAAAGCTGCACAGCCACCGGGTTGGATGGCCGGGCTTCCAGCAGAATCAGATGGCAACCGGAATGACGCACCACATCCAGCATGTGCTCCAGGATCTGGCGGCCAATGCCCGCACCCTGAGACTCGGGACGAACACACAGGTTAAGAATATGTGCTTCACCCACATCCATCGAGGTGGAGAGAATGGCGTAACCAATCAATTCACCTCCCTGTTCATAGACCCAGCAGTGATAACCGATACGCAGGCAGTCG
This sequence comes from Gammaproteobacteria bacterium, assembly GCA_026982565.1. Taxonomy (GTDB): domain Bacteria; phylum Pseudomonadota; class Gammaproteobacteria; order SZUA-140; family SZUA-140; genus SZUA-140. The sequence continues at coordinate 5,894 of JALSGV010000011.1, read as the reverse complement.
CGCATGATGCCGCTGGTCCAGGGTACCGGATAGGCCCGGTTCTCGATCTCCATCACCGCCGGGAGATCCGCCTCGGTCATGGGGCGCGGCTGCAGCATCGGTTTGCCCACCACGCTCACCCTCCGGCCACCTCCAGGGCCAGCTTGAGATCCTGCCACGCCTTGCGCTTCTCCAGTGGAGAGCGCAGCAGGTAGGCCGGGTGATAGGTCACCACCAGTGGCGTATTGGCCTCTCCATAGCTGTGCCGGCGGCCGCGCAGACGTGACAGGGGGGCGTTGGTCTTGAGCAGATTCTGGGCGGCTACGCGCCCCACCGCCAGGATCAGGCGGGGCTGAACGAGCGCCACCTGGCGCTGCAGCCAGGGCTCGCACTGCTCCACCTCCTCGGGACGGGGATCGCGGTTGTTGGGCGGGCGGCACTTCAGCACGTTGGCGATATAGACCTGCTGCCGATCCAGACCGATGGCATGCAGCATGGAGTCCAGCAACTGGCCGGCCCGGCCGACGAAGGGCTCGCCACGGCGATCCTCTTCTGCCCCCGGCGCCTCGCCGACGATCATCCAGTCGGCGTTGCGGTTGCCGACGCCGAATACCGCCTGGGTGCGGCTCTTGTGCAGGTCGCAGGCGGTGCAGGAGAGTACGCGCGCCTGCAGCTCGTCCCAATCCAGCTGGGCGATCTCGCCGCCGGCCGGAAGCGGCGCATCCGTCAGCCCGGGTTCCGTGGCGGGGGCTGCGGGAAGCTGTTGCACAGCCGGCGCAGCAGCTGGCTCGCGCCGCTGCCATTCGACGATCCCCATCGCCTGCAGATACTGGCTGCGCCGCTGCCTGTCCATCCCGACGACTACACCTCCGCTGCCTGGGGGTGGGCGCGATCCTGCGGTGCCAGGATCTTGTTGAGCGCGTTGACATAGGCCTTGGCCGAGGCGATCACGATATCGGTATCCGCCCCCTGGCCGTTGACGATCCGCCCGCCCTTCTCCAGCCGCACGGTGACCTCGCCCTGGGCATCGGTGCCACTGGTGATGTTGTTCACCGAGTATAGCTGCAGCTCGGTTCCGCTGCCGATGATGTTCTCGATCGCCTTGAAGCTGGCATCCACCACGCCGCCCCCCTGCGCCCTGCCCTGCTGCTCGACGCCATCCACCGTCAGGGTGACCCGGGCATCCGGCGTCTCGCCGGTTTCGGAGCAGACCTTCAGGGCGACCAGCTTGACCCGCTCGTTCTCCGCCTCGGTGCTGGCCTCGGTGACCAGCGCCTGCAGATCCTCGTCGAAGATCTCGTGCTTCTTGTCCGCCAGCGCCTTGAAGCGGGCGAAGGCCTCATTGAGCTCCTCCTCCGAAGCGAACTCGATCCCCAGCTCCTGCAACCGGCTGCGGAAGGCATTGCGGCCGGAGTGCTTGCCCAGCACCATGCGGTTGGCGGACCAGCCCACATCCTCGGCGCGCATGATCTCGTAGGTCTCGCGGCTCTTCAGCACCCCGTCCTGGTGTATACCGGACTCATGGGCGAAGGCGTTGGCCCCTACGATGGCCTTGTTGGGCTGAATGGCAAATCCGGTGATGCTGGAGACCAGCCGGGAGGTGGGAACAATCTGGGTGGTGTCGATGCCGACCGTGCAGGGGAACACATCCTGGCGGGTGCGCACCGTCATCACCACCTCCTCCAGCGCCGCATTTCCGGCCCGCTCACCCAGGCCGTTGATGGTGCACTCCACCTGACGGGCGCCGTTGGCCACCGCCGCCAGTGAGTTGGCCACTGCCAGGCCCAGATCGTTGTGGCAGTGCACCGAAAACACCGCCTTGTCGGCATTGGGAACCCGCTCGCGCAGCATCCGGATCAGGCCGCCGAACTGCTCGGGGACGTTATAGCCCACCGTATCGGGGATATTGACCGTGCCCGCGCCGGCATCGATCACCGCCTCCAGCACCCGGCAGAGAAAATCCGCCTCGGAGCGGCCGGCATCCTCCGGCGAGAACTCCACGTCATCGGTGAACTGCCGCGCCAGCTTCACCGCCTGCACCGCCCGCTCCACCACCTGATCCGGCGTCATGCGCAGCTTTTTCTCCATGTGGATGGGCGAGGTGGCGATGAAGGTGTGAATGCGCGTCCGTCCGGCACCCTTGAGCGCCTCTCCGGTGCGTTCGATATCGGCATCCAGCGCGCGCGCCAGGCCGCAGACGGTACTCTCCCGCACCGCCTGCGCCACCGCCCGCACCGACTCGAAATCACCCACGCTGGCGGCGGGGAACCCCGCCTCGATCACATCCACCCGCATCCGCTCCAGCGCCCTGGCGATGCGCACCTTTTCGTCACGGGTCATGGAGGCGCCGGGACTCTGCTCGCCGTCGCGCAAGGTGGTGTCGAATATGATCAAACGGTCTCTGTTCATCGGTTCTGCTCCGCTTTTCGGCACCATATTACAGATGCCGGAGAAAATGAGAAAGCCCTACCCGGAAAGTCGGGTATGGAAGATTCGGGGGTGGGCCCGATGGCCCTTGATGGGGATATTCAGTGACTGCCCGAAGGCAGTAGCAGTCGCAGGAGAGGCAGAAAAGCAGGCACCGGCAAGCCCTCGCGCCGGGTGGCACAGTTGCAGGCATTGCTTTGGCTTGCGGAATAGAACATTGTACGATAGCAACTTCAAACTGGTTATTCAGTAATTGTATCGACTATAACGTTATTTGCTGAAGTTTCCAAATTTTTATGGAGTATCCCTATGAACCAAACCGGAAAACCCGCTCCCGACTTCACCCTCCCCGCCACAGGCGGTCAGGAGATCACGCTGTCTGGACTGAAAGGCAGCAACGTGGTGCTCTATTTCTATCCGCGGGACAATACCCCCGGTTGCACCAAAGAGGGCCAGGCTTTTCGCGATCACCACGCCGAGTTTGAAAAACTTGATACGGTTGTACTGGGTGTCTCCCGTGACAGCCTCAAGACCCACGAAAACTTCAAGGCCAAACACCAGTTCCCGTTCGAGCTGCTCTCTGACAGCGAGGAAACGGTATGCAGGCTGTACGATGTCATCAAGGAGAAGAACATGTATGGAAAAAAAGTAATGGGCATCGAACGCAGCACCTTCCTCATCGACCGGGAGGGCATCCTGCGCCGGGAGTGGCGCAAGGTAAAGGTGGCCGGACATGTGGAAGAGGTGCTCGAGGCGGTGCGTTCACTATAGGAGGTCGGCCATGACCAAAAAAACCATTCGCGGCAAGCGCCTGTTCGTGCTGGATACCAACGTACTGATGCACGACCCCACCGCACTGTTTCATTTCCAGGAGCACGGTGTGTTTCTCCCCATGGTGGTGCTGGAGGAGCTAGACAACCACAAGCGCGGCCCCTCGGAAGTGGCCCGCAACGCACGGCAGGCAAGCCGTTTTCTGGATGAGATGATGAAGGGGGCCAGCAAGGAGGCCATCGACAAGGGACTCCGTTTTCCCGCCTGGAACATGCCGGAGAACAACGCCGGCGGACGTCTCTTCTTCCAGACCCATATCGTCCCTTCCAACCTGCCGGAGTCCCTTCCCGGAGACAAATCCGACAACAACATCCTCAGCATCGCCATCTCCCTGCAGCAGGAACACCCCAGCAAAAAGGTCACCCTGGTATCCAAGGACATCAATCTGCGCATCAAGGCGGCGGTGCTCGGCGTCCATGCGGAGGACTACTACAACGACCAGGTGCTGGAGGACGTCAATCTTCTCTACCAGGGGTTGCTGGAGCTGCCGGACGACTTCTGGGAACGATACCGCAAGGAGATGGACTCCTGGCACGAAGAGGGACGCACCTTCTACAAGATCACCGGCCCCGATGTGGAGACATGGTTCCCCAACCAGTTCATCTCCCTCGCCGATGACGATTTTCTGGCCATCGTTCGGGAACAGAAGGAACAGCAGGCCACCATCGAACTGACCCGTGACTACTCCCGCCACGCAGTCTGGGGCATCACCCCGCGCAACCGGGAACAGAACTGCGCACTCAACCTGCTGATGGACCCGGCTATCGATTTCGTCACTCTGCTCGGCCAGGCCGGGACAGGAAAAACCCTGCTCACCCTGGCGGCCGGACTGGCGCAAACCCTGGATGAAAACCGCTACACCGAGATCATCATGACCCGCGCCACCATCCCGGTGGGAGACGATATCGGCTTCCTGCCCGGAACCGAAGAGGAGAAGATGACCCCCTGGATGGGCGCCCTGATGGACAACCTCGAAGTGCTCACCCAACCCGGCGACAGCGGTCAGTGGGGGCGCGCTGTCACCAACGACCTGCTGCAAAAGCGGATCCGCATCCACTCCCTCAACTTCATGCGCGGCCGCACCTTCCTCAACAAATACATCATCATCGACGAAGCGCAGAACCTGACCCCCAAACAGATGAAAACCCTCATCACCCGCGCCGGACCGGGCAGCAAAGTGATCTGCCTGGGGAACGTCGCCCAGATCGACACCCCCTACCTCACCGAAACCACCTCCGGCCTCACCTATGTGATAGACCGGTTCAAGCAGTGGGACCATGCCGGGCACATCACCCTGCTGCGCGGCGAACGCTCACGACTGGCGGACTATGCGGCGGAGGTTTTGTGACACATCGGCCCCGGGAAGGAGATTGAGGGAGGGAATCTGACAAGCCAACGCCTCTGTTTGTCGAATTTCCCTCATCCCGCCGCAGCGCTATACGAGCAAACACTCCAGCCGGTGCTTGCGCTTCTTCCAGTCCGGCAGGAGTTGCTCCAGCAGCCGATAAAACCCTGCTGAATGATCCTTGTATTTCAGGTGGCAGAGTTCATGAGTTACGACATACTCGATGCATTCCCGCGGTGCACGAATCAGATCCCTGTTTAGCGTCAACACGCCATTCGGAGACAGGCTGCCCCAGCGGGTTTTCATCTGTCGTACATGCAGCTTTGGCTCCATACAGCCAAACCGTTTGAAATCCGGCAGGCGGGAAACGATGATCTCCGAATATTTCTTTCGCGCCTTTTGCAGATACCAGGCATCGAGCAGCTGTTTTACCCTGCCGGGGTCGGGTTTGTTCCGGCTGGTAACAAAAAAATAGCCGCGCATCAGCTTCACCTCATCCCTGTCACCCTGCAACAGTTTCAGGCGGTACTGTCTGCCGAGATAAAGATGGGTTTCGCCGCCAACATAGCGCCGTACCGGTGTGCGGGGTTGAAACTGCTGAAACCAGGCGATCTGGCGAGCAATCCAGCGAGCGCGTTTGCGGACACGCTGGAGGATGGCATCCGGTTTGGTTCCCGGTGGCGCCTTGACGATGACCTGACCATCGGGATGGACGCCAATCTCCAGGGTTTTGCGGTTTACGGTTAAAACGCGATACGCAATCACCTGGCCGCCATAGGTGATGTAACAATCCGCAGGTTGCGCCGATTTCCGCAGAGTATCAACCCTGTTTTTTCTGTCTGCTTGCATCTGAATGATCTACGGATACCTCACCCCGGCATCCGGTGCCGGGCAAGCTGCATGGATTTTTCGATAATCTCGTCCATTTGTTCCGTGCTGAGTTCGATGCCGTGTTCGCCTCTGATCTCGTCATACAGGTAGTCGTCGATGTCGTTCATCGCCTGTTTCTGTGCATCCAGATCATCCCAGAAGTGCACCTTCCAGTTGCGACGAATGATGTCGTTGATGGTCAATGCAGCAGCGCACGCAGTCTCTTCTTCTGATGCGTTGAAGTAGGATTTCAGAATGCCGTAGAAGGCCATGGCGTCGTCATTGCCCTGCAGGGCTTCCGGTACGTCGTCGTGCTCGCGGTTGACGATCTTGTCACGAATTGCGTTAACCTGCTGTAGATACTCCAGGTCAGACAGGCGTTTTGCACGGAAGTCATCGATGGCCTGCTGGATCAGTTTCGAGAATTTTTCATAGAAAGCGG
>JALSGV010000010.1 GCA_026982565.1 Gammaproteobacteria bacterium | reverse complement strand
TGCCCGCGTCGGAGGCGAAGCGCTCGATGAGGTAGATATAGGTGTTGCCGATCACGTCCTCTGAGACACGGCTGGGGCGCATGTCCAGTTGCGGCTTGTTGAAGTCCTCCAGCAGGTGCTTGAGGCGCCGGTTGCGGTCCTTGGTGCGGCCCAGGTTGGCCTCGGAGTTGAAGTCGATATTGCGGAACACGCCTTCGAGCTTGGACTTGTTGGCCTCTTCGATGGCGTCCAGGGCGATGTTGATGCGCTCGCCGATGTTGGGTTCGTTGCGGGCATCAAAGAGGTCGTAGAAGCTCGCGCCCTTGGGGAGCACGAAGCGCTCGCGGGCCAGCTTGCGGTGGATGCGTTCCTCGTCGTCGCCGTATTGTTTTTTATACCCTTCGTAGTGATCCTGCCAGGTATCGGAGATGTATTTCAGGAACAGCATCACCAGGATGTAGTCCTTGTACTGGGCCGGATCGACGACGCCGCGGAAGGTGTCGCAGGCCGCCCACGCGGTGGCGTTGATTTCGGATTGCTTGAGCTTGTCGGTCATGCGGTGAACTCCCGGATTCTTTTTGTCTTCATCAGTTTCATGATGTCATTTGCTGCAACAGTTTTTCTCCCAGCGCGCGGTGGAGACGTTCGGTTTGTTCCAGCAACGCCTGGCGAAGTGTGCGTTCTTTCATCATCAATTCTCCCAACTCGGCAAGCTGGCGTTGTTTGTTCAGCGGAGGGATGGGCAGCGTGAGTTCGGCAAAAATCCTGCGCTGAATGATGGGTGTGCCCGCTCCTGTTCTGACCTGGGCGATACGCGCCTGGATAGGCGGCTGGTTCAGACACCAGGCGAGCCAGGCGGGATCGATGTTGTCGTGGGGGCGCAGAATGTAGAAAGTGGCGGAGGCCACTGTCGGTTCGGGCACTGACGCCACAACAGCGGCGCAATTGCGGCTGCCACGCGAAACAAAAAGCACGTCGCCTTCCCTCACTTGGTATTTTTCCAGTGATCCTTTTGGGGTAATGCGTAGTTCGTGTTCAGGCAAATAACGGTAGGACATGCCTTGTTCAAAGAATGGGGCAAGATGCTTGCCCATGATGACCTGGTGAGTGCCCTCGGGCGCATGCTCCGCACGCGCCTTGAGGGCGTAACCAGGCAGCACTTCGGCACAGTCGGCGATCCTTGTCAGTTGTGCATTCATTCGAGTGACCTACCGCCTTAGTCGTTACAGACCGGCGTGTAATTACGCACCAAGTCTGTTTCGATATCGAAGCGGCGAGACTCGGATGACTCCAGGTGGATGCCGATGTGCGTCTTACCATTTCGGTCAAAGCAGGGCCGCTTGTGGTGATTGTCGAAGCGTTCAGACAGATCACCGGTCTGGCCAATATAGAGGATGGAGAAATTGGTGCCGTTGTTTTTCAGAATGCTGTAAACAGCGCCGACAGCCTTGAACGATGTACCCCAAGGATAAACGTCAAAACTGTATGAGCCGCCGGATGCGCCATTGAGTGTAACAGTGGTTTCTTTTGCCATTCTTGTACTCCTGCAATAATGCCAGACTGGCAAGGCGGGCTGGCATGGAGTACACTTTAATTGCTTATCAAAGCGACTTTAGCTGGCCACCAGGCGTTGCCTGACCGGTTAAGGTTTCAAAAAAGCCCGTGTTGCCGCACGGGCTTTTTTATTGCTTGCAGAACATTTCCTGCGGGAGTAATAGTAATACTTCAGATTAGACTCTGTCAACAGGAAATAGTTCAGTATAGTTGTTACTGTATATAAATCTATCCGGAATACGTGTGATTAACGGCGAATCAACAAGTTAGAAGAATGGCGGTGTTGCGTGATTACGCGTTGTCAGCAGACAAGGGGCTCAAATATCTACTGGCGTGGCAAAGCCATGGTGTTTTTACGTCAAACAAAAACAAGCCAGATTCCCGCTGATCGGGAACCTGGCTTGTTTTCAACGAAAAAGCACAACGATGTGCTGCACCAGGAAGTCGGACCAACTATGCTTTCCTGTAACAATAAGTTGGCCAAAACGGCCAACTTATGCCTGCATGCACACATAATAGAGGAAATAGTGAAAGGATGGTGGGCCCGCCAGGACTCGAACCTGGGACCAAGGGATTATGAGTCCCCTGCTCTAACCAACTGAGCTACAGGCCCAAAACGCGAGGTATTCTAGCAGCTTTTATGCATGGACACACTTACAGTGAACAACCACAGGCTAAAGCCGGTGGATTCAAATTACGGCTGAAAGCCGGACTGATCGGCCATACGGCCGATTGTCCCCTCACCCCAACCCTCTCCCCTCAAGGAGGGTGTCGCAAAAGCCATTCGTAGGTTGCACCCAAAGTGGGCAGTGGACATGTACGTTGGTGGCGCAGCTTAAATTCAGAAAAGGGAGCCAATGGCTCCCTTTTCGGTTCATGGTGCGCTGCACCCCACTCAGTCCACGAAGCTGCGCAGCCCCTCCGAGCGGCTGGGATGGCGCAGCTTGCGCAGGGCCTTGGCCTCGATCTGGCGAATGCGCTCGCGGGTGACGTCGAACTGCTTGCCGACCTCTTCCAGGGTGTGATCCGTGTTCATCTCGATACCGAAGCGCATGCGCAACACCTTGGCTTCGCGCGCCGTCAGGCTTTCCAGCACCTCGGAGGTAGCCTCGCGCAGGCCCTGTACCGTGGCGGAATCCGGTGGCGAGAGGACATTGGGATCCTCGATGAAATCGCCCAGATGCGAATCTTCATCGTCACCGATGGGGGTCTCCATGGAAATGGGCTCCTTGGCGATCTTGAGGACCTTGCGGATCTTGTCCTCCGGCATCTCCATGTGTTCGGCCAGCTCTTCGGGCGTGGCCTCGCGGCCCATTTTCTGCAGCATCTGGCGCGAGATGCGGTTGAGCTTGTTGATGGTTTCGATCATGTGCACAGGGATGCGGATGGTGCGCGCCTGGTCCGCGATGGAGCGGGTGATGGCCTGACGTATCCACCAGGTGGCGTAGGTGGAAAACTTGTAACCGCGCCGGTACTCGAACTTGTCCACGGCCTTCATCAGGCCGATGTTGCCCTCCTGGATCAGATCCAGGAACTGCAGCCCGCGGTTGGTGTATTTCTTGGCGATGGAGATCACCAGGCGCAGGTTGGCCTCGACCATTTCCTTCTTGGCGCGGCGCGCCTTGGCGTCACCGATGGACATCTTGCGGTTGATGTCCTTGATCTCGTTGATGCACAGGCCGGCCTCATTCTGTATGGAGATGAGCTTCTTCTGGGCGCGCAGGATCTCGTCCTTGTGCTCTTCCAGCACCGGGGAGTAGGCGTGGCCGCCCTCGATCTGCTTGGTCAGCCACTCCAGGTCGGTTTCGTTGTCCGGGAAGGTGGTGATGAAATCCTTGCGGGGCATGTGCGCCTTGTTGACGCAGATGGACATGATGATCTTTTCCTGGGCGCGGATGCGGTCCACGGTTTCACGCAGGTTCCTGACCAGCATGTCGATGACCTTGGCGGTGAGCTTGAACTCCAGGAAGCAGTCCGCAACGGCCTTGCGCGCCTTCTCGGTGCGCTTGTCGGCCTGTCCGTGTTTGCTTTCGGCCGCAACGTACTTGTCATAAAGATTCTGCAAATTGGCAAAGCGCGCCTGCGCCTCTTCCGGATCGGGACCCGTATCGACGACTTCCTCGGCCTCGTCCTCATCCTCGGCCTGCGCTGCCTCGGCAGTCACCTTGGGTGGCGTAACGACCTCGGCATCCATCTCGTCGCTATCATAATAACCCGACAGGAGATCGGCCAAACGCATTTCCTCATTGGCGACTTTCTGATAGGTATCGAGCAGGATGCTGATGGTCTTGGGATAGTCGGCCAGGGCCTGCAACATCTGGTGCTGACCGGCCTCGATGCGCTTGGCGATCTTGATCTCACCCTCGCGAGTCAGCAGCTCCACCGTTCCCATTTCACGCATGTACATGCGCACCGGGTCGGTGGTGCGCCCGAATTCGCTGTCCACATTGACCAGGGCGGCGGCGGCCTCCTCGGCTTCGTCGTCGTCAGGGGCAACCGCGGCGGCATCATTGATGATGATGTTGTCGCCGCTGGGGGCAATTTCCTGCACAGGGATACCCATCTCGTTGATCATGCCGATGATATCCTCGATCTGCTCGGGATCGACGATATCGGAGGGCAGGTAGTCATTCACCTGCCGGTAGGTCAGGTAGCCCTGCTCCTTCCCCTTGGCGATGAGTAATTTTAGCTGTGACTGACGATCTTGCTCCATTTAGCTTCCTACTCCTCTTAAGAGTTCTGACTTCAAAAAATAACTGACCATTGTATAACAAGCTGCCGGGTTTTGTGAACCCGCGCCCGGCCGTCATGTTTTTGACGACTTTTCCTGCATCAGCTTGTAAAACTCGGCCTTTTCCTCCTCGCTCCAGGCCGCCGTCCGCGCTTTCTCGCTCAGGGCCTGGATACGCTGCTCGATGCCTTGCCGCGCAAGACGCTTGAGAACATCCTCGAACTCGCGCGCCATCTCATCTTCCGAGATCAGCAATTCCTGACGGGCGAGGCGCACCAGATAGGGTCCGTTGCTGTCTTCCCGCCAGTGCTCCAGGAGGCTTGCTGTATTGAAATGAGGGTTCTCACGCAATAATTCAAGCATTTCCCGCAGCAGCGGCACGCCGCGCAAGTCGAGTCCGGCAAGCCTGTCGGGGTCCGCCAGTCGGGCCAACTGGGGCCGCTGCAACAACAGGAAGACGGCATGGCGCACCAGGGACATCTGCCGATGTTGCGGGGGCGCGGATCTTCCTGCCCGCCTGCCCACCCTGCTCTCACCGCTTCCGCCCAGCATGACGCCAAGCGCATGGGCCTCCATCCTGGCAAGCGTCGCGAGGTGTTCCGTCATCATGTGCCTGAAAACCCCCGGGGGCAGTTTAGACAAGTAAGGACGTGCAAGTTCCACCAGGCGCGCGCGGCCATCGATACTCCCTGTATCGACCTGCCGCTGGAGATGGTCATAAAAGAATGCGGAAAGTGTGACCGCCGTCGCAATTCGCGCCTCGAAGGCCGCCTTGCCCTCCTTCTGCACCAGGCTGTCGGGGTCCTCGCCCTCGGGCAGAAACAGAAAACGCGCCTGATAACCCTCGCGCATGACCGGCAGGGTATTCTCCAGTGCGCGCCACGCCGCCTCGCGCCCCGCGCGGTCGCCATCGAAACAAAACACCACTTCCGGCGTCATGCGCAACAGGCGCTCCACATTGGCCGTGGTGGTGGCCGTGCCCAGGGTGGCCACGGCATAGTGGATGCCATACTGCGCCAGCATGATCACATCCATGTAGCCCTCCACCACCAGCCAGCGCTCCAGGTGGCGCACCGCCTTGCGCGCCTCGTGGATGCCGTACAGCTCGCGCCCCTTGTGAAAAACGGGCGTCTCTGGCGAGTTCAGATACTTGGGCCCGTCGTCACCCAGGACCCGCCCACCGAAGGCGATGACACGCCCGCGCGGATCACGGATGGGAAACACGATGCGGTCGCGGAAACGGTCATAGAGGCTGCCGCCCTCCTTGCGGATCAGCATCCCGGCCGCCAGCAAGGCTGCCTGCCGTTCCTTGCCCAGCGCCGGAAGCAGACTGTCCCAAGCAGGAGGCGCATAGCCCAGGCCAAACGCCGCCGCCGTCTCGCCGCTGATGCCGCGCCCCTTGAGATAGTCGATGGCCGCAGCGCCCCTGACATGCTCGCGCAACTGGCGGCGATAGAATCCGGCGGCCGCCTCCAGGACATCGTAGAGCGCCTGATTCTGCGCCCGGCGCTTGTCGTCTCCATCCCCGGCAGCAGGCATTTCCATCCCCACCCGCGCGGCCAGCTCACGCACGGCCTCCACGAAATCCATATGATCGTATTCCATAAGGAAGCCGATGGCCGTGCCGTGGGCGCCGCAACCGAAACAGTGATAGAACTGCTTCTCCTGGCTGACCGTGAAGGAGGGGGTCTTTTCGTCGTGGAAAGGGCAACGCGCCGAATAATCACGCCCCGCCTTGCGCAAGGGCACCCGCGCGTCGATCACGTCCACGATATCGACCCGGGCCGTGAGATCATCGATGAATTGCTGGGGGATTCTGCCGGCCATGGGGTGATTGTAAAGTGATTGGGAAGTAGCGTCAGCTATCGGCCTCTTTTCCCATGGATGAAGGGTGCCACAAAAGCCCCTCTCCCGGAGGAGGGTGTCGCAAAAGCCGGTTTTTCTGTAGGTTGGGCTGAGGAACGAAGCCCAACATGTTTGGCTTTTCAAGCTGTTGCTGTTGGGCTTCGTTCCTCAGCCCAACCTACGAATGGCTTTTGCGACACCCTCCGGAGGGAGAGGGAGCTAGTTGATTCACGAAGCGCCCAGGCGCTCCTTGACCAAACGGCTCACCTGCCCCATGTCGGCGCGGCCCTGGATGCGGGGTTTGAGCAGCCCCATGACCTTGCCCATGTCCCGGGCGGAACTGGCGCCACTGCTGG
>JALSGV010000009.1 GCA_026982565.1 Gammaproteobacteria bacterium | reverse complement strand
TCCTCGATTCTGGAGGGAAACCGGTTCCACTCGTTCTCTGTTTTTGTCGATTTGTTATCAAGGATATGGAACCACTCTTCGATATCGAAAGTCAGGATTTTCATATAACTGTCCCGATGCGCTGCCTGGCGGTGTCCTGGTTTACGTGAAATGTATGGACAGCAATAAGGTGCATTTGACCGCTTTTTACTTGATCTGACGGATTCTATCGGTCACCAGGGTTTTTTTCTGAATGTTTATTATGGCTGAAGATGGTTGCGGTAACGAATGATTTGAGGATCATTACAAAAAATTTATATTCTGGCATTATCTTTTGTTATTTAATGTGCGCGAGAATTCCATCCAGCTCATCGAGGCTGTTGTACTGGATTACCAGTTTTCCCTTGCCCCGGCTGGTATGCTGCAGCTTAACCGTTGCACCGAGTTTTTCCGCCAACTCCTCCTGCAGGCGCCTGGTGTCCGGATCCTGGGGCGGTTCTTTTGATTGAGGTTTGGGTTCTGATGATATTCGTCGGACCAGCTGTTCGGTCTCGCGTACGGACAAGCCTTTGGTTTCAACAATCCGAGCCGCCTCGCTTTGTTGTTTGCCGGATAACCCCAGCAGGGCGCGGGCGTGGCCCATCTCGAGATCACCATTTTCCAGCAGTTTTTTGACATCGTCATTGAGAGTAAGCAGGCGCAGCAGATTGCTGACGGCAGCACGGGAGCGGCCAACGGCGTTAGCTGCGTCCTGGTGGGTCAGGTTGAACTCGTCAATCAGGCGTTGCAGGGCGTGAGCTTCCTCCATGGGGCTCAGCTCCTCGCGCTGGATGTTTTCAATCAGCGCCATAGCGATGGCGGCCTGATCCGGTACCTCGCGGATCACGGCTGGGATCTCGTGCAGACCGGCGAGCTGGGCAGCGCGCCAACGACGTTCACCGGCGATGATTTCGTAATGCCCCTGCTGTTCCAGTTCGCGTACTACGATTGGTTGTACCACCCCTTGGGCGCGGATCGAGTTTGCCAGTTCCTCAAGTGCCTCGTTGTTCATTCCGGTCCGCGGTTGGTAACGGCCGCGCTGCAGCAGATCGACAGGGAGCATGCGCAACTCGCCATCCTGGGCACTGTTGTCGTTGGCGGACGGGGCTTTTGTTGTGCCTCCCCCTCCCAACAAAGCGTCCAGCCCTCGTCCGAGACCTCTTTTTTTAACTGCCATGATCAATTTCCGCTGTCTGTAGTCTGCGCGCCATTGTAACCCATTCCTTTGGAGTCTTTACTGCTGTGAATCATTTTTTCCCGGCGCAGAATTTCTCCCGCCAAGGCGAGATAGGCTTGTGCTCCCCGAGAGTATTTGTCGTAGATTAATGCCGGCAGCCCAAAACTGGGCGCTTCCGCCAGCCGCACATTCCGCGGAATTACGGTACGGTAAACCAGATCACCAAAGTGCTCGGTCAGCTGGGCAGAGACATCCGTGGAGAGCCGGTTGCGCGGGTCGAACATGGTGCGCAGCAGTCCGGTGATTTTCAGTTGTGGATTCAGGTTCTGACGGATCTGCTCTACCGTCTCCAGCAGAGCCGACAGCCCCTCCAGAGCATAATATTCGCATTGTGTCGGAATTAATACACTATCTGCTACAGCCAGTGCGTTTACGGTAAGCATGTTCAGGGAGGGAGGGCAGTCGATGATAATGTAGTGGTAATCTGCCTTGATCTCCTGGAGTGCCTGATGCAACGCCTGTTCCCGCTGCTCTGTCTCCAGCAGTTGTACTTCGGCGGCGGTCAGGTCGCTGTTGCTGGGGAGCAGATCGTAGCCACCCTGTTCGGACAGGGCGATAATCTCGCTGGCAGGCTGTTTTCCCATCAGGAGATCATAGGCGGAGTGCTCCAGTTCGTTCTTGTCGATCCCGCTCCCCATGGTGGCGTTACCCTGCGGATCGGCATCAACCAGCAGCACCTTGCGTTTGGTAGCCGCCAGGGATGCGGCCAGATTTACGCTGGTGGTGGTCTTTCCCACGCCGCCTTTCTGGTTGGTTACTGCAATGATCTGTCCCATACTATCCTAGACTCCGTAATTAGTTGGCCTGGGGTTCTCCGGGCATACCATGTGACGCCAGCGAATGGTCGCCTGCTGAAATATGTATCAGGTTCTCTGTTTCAGTTTTCCGGAAATCCATGAAGAATCCCTCCGCATTGGCAATACGGCGACAACATACGCGATTTCATGCTTGATTTCATAAGGAAATCGTCTGGAAGCATTTCGGTGGGAGCCAAAAAATTTCTCGTGCACACCGCCGTGTATCACCAGAGATTCCATATCGGTGAGCAGGCTGTCCCGGAAATAGTCGCCAACACCGCTTTCCCTCCTGTCGTAAAGCGGCCTTTCCGTTTTCGAGGTCGCTAATGACCCCCTGGAGAAGAAAGACATTTTTACTTTCATTTGCGGTAGCTGTTTTTCACATCTGCAATGGAAACAAACTCCGCACCGCCCTGTTCAAGTTCCCTTTTTCTTTCGGCCAGAACTTCCTGGTGCCATTCGGGAGATTGCAATTCGATTTCATCGTGAAGAAGCGCATCCCATATCCCCTCCATCGCACGAAGTCGCTCGATGGTGCTCATCTTTTTGATCTCAGCAGTATTCATTGGTGTATAACCTCTTTTCAGAATCATTCTGAATCTAGTGGCGGGATCTCTGGATTACGGCTGCGTAGCGCAGGCTGCCTGCGTCGGGGATCTGCAGCGGCCGCAGCTCACTGATGATGAAACCGTCCGGCAGGTCTTCGCTCTCGCGCTGCACGTTCACTCCCTTGAGCGCCACCAGCCGTCCCCGATCCGCCAGCAGGGGCCGGGTGCATCGGATGGTCTCCGCCAGGCTGGCGAATGCGCGTGTGGTCACCATATCAAACAGCTCGGCCGGGCGGTACTCCTCCACCCGGCTGTGTACCACCTCCACATTGGACAGCTCCAGCTCGGCGGCCGCCTGGATGAGGAAGCGGGTCTTTTTGGCGTTGCTGTCGAGCAGGACGCATCTCATCTCCGGGCGGGCCATGGCCAGGGGGATGCCGGGGAGGCCGGCGCCGCTGCCCACATCGATCAGGCGGCCATTCCGCAGCAGGGGCAGCACGGCCAGGCTGTCCAGCAGGTGACGGCTGACCATCTGGCGGATGTCGCGTACCGCGGTCAGGTTGTAGGCGCGGTTCCATCTCTCCAGCAGGCGCAGGTAGGTGATCAGTCGCTCCTGCGCCGTAGCGGGGAGCGTGATGCCGAGCTGTTGCAGCCCGCCGCCGAGCCGATCGAGCAGTTCGCTGTCAGGCACGCCGGCGCTCCGCTCCGTGGCGTTTCAGGTGTACCAGCAGCAGGGAGATGGCGGCGGGGGTGACGCCGGGGATGCGCGAGGCCTGTCCCAGCGTCGCCGGGCGCTGGCTGGCCAGTTTCTGCCGCACTTCGGCGGAGAGGCCGGGAACCCGGCTGTAGTCCAGCCGGGAGGGGATGTTCATCTCCTCGTGGCGCAGGTTGCGCTCGATCTCCTCCTGCTGGCGGGAGATGTAGCCGGCATACTTGGCCTGGATCTCCAGCTGCTCCACGATATCGGGTTCGGTTACCCCCTCCCCGGCGCCGGGCAGGCTCATCAGGGCGCGGTACTCCACCTCCGGGCGGCGCAGCAGGTCGATGAGGCGGTACTCCCGTCCCAGCGGCCTGCCCAGCACCCGCTCGGCATCGGCGGGCGGCACCTTCTGCGGACTCAGCCAGGTGTCGGCGAGCCGTCGGTTCTCGCGCTCGATCGCCTCCCGCTTGCGGGCGAAGGCCGCCCAGCGCTCCTCGTCCACCAGACCCAGCTTGCGGCCGGTCTCGGTCAGGCGCAGATCGGCGTTGTCCTCGCGCAGCAGCAGGCGGTACTCCGCCCGGCTGGTGAACATGCGGTAGGGTTCGCTGGTGCCGCGGGTGATCAGATCATCGATCATCACCCCGATGTAGGCCTCGTCCCGGCGCGGGCACCAGGGTTGGTGACCACTCACTCTGCGGGCAGCATTGAGCCCGGCGATGAGCCCTTGGGCGGCCGCCTCCTCGTAGCCGGTGGTGCCGTTGATCTGGCCGGCGAAGAACAGCCCCTCGATGAAGCGGGTCTCCAGGGAGGATTTCAGATCCCGCGGGTCGAAAAAGTCATACTCTATGGCATAGCCGGGGCGCATGATGCGGGCGTTCCCGAACCCGCGCATGGAGCGCACCATCTGGTACTGGACATCGAACGGCAGGCTGGTGGAGATTCCGTTGGGATAGACTTCGTGGGTGTTCAGCCCCTCCGGTTCGACGAAGATCTGGTGGGAGCTCTTGTCGGCGAATCGTACGATCTTGTCCTCGATAGAGGGGCAGTAGCGCGGCCCCACTCCGCCGATGACGCCGGTGTACATCGGGGAGCGATCCAGCCCGGCGCGGATTATCTCGTGGGTGCGTTCGTTGGTGTGGGTGATGTGGCACTCCACCTGGCGCGGGTGCTGATCAGCGCTGCCCAGGAAGGAGAACACCGGTACCGGGTCGTCACCCGGCTGCGCCTGCAGCTGGCTGTAGTCGATGGTGCGCCCGTCGATGCGCGGCGGCGTGCCGGTCTTGAGCCGCTCCACCCGGAAGGGAAGCTCGCGCAACCGCTGCGCCAGGGCGTTGGCGGGCGGATCCCCGGCGCGCCCCCCCGCGTGGCTGGAGAGCCCGATATGGATCTGTCCGCCGAGAAAGGTGCCGACGGTGAGCACCACGGCGGGGGCGGAGAACTTCAGCCCCATCTGGGTCACCACGCCGCTGACCGTCCCGTTTTCGACCAGCAGGTCATCCACCGCCTGCTGGAACAGGGTGAGGTTGGGCTGGTTCTCGATGGCCTGTCGCACCGCCTGGCGGTACAGCGTCCGGTCCGCCTGGGCGCGGGTGGCGCGTACCGCGGGCCCCTTGCGGCTGTTGAGAATGCGGAACTGGATCCCGGCCAGATCGGTGGCTCGGGCCATCAGTCCACCCAGTGCGTCGATCTCCCTGACCAGATGCCCCTTGCCGATCCCGCCGATGGCCGGATTGCAGCTCATCTGGCCCAGGGTCTCGATATTGTGGGTCAGCAGCAGGGTTCGGGCGCCCGTGCGCGCCGCGGCCTGGGCTGCTTCACAGCCGGCATGACCGCCGCCTACCACGATGACATCAAATCTGTCCTGAAAAAACATTATCTTGTAAGTACCTTGAGCCGTTGGCGCCCTATTGTAATGAGTTGAAGCCGTTTCGACCATCAAAAACCGCTATTTGCTTGAGCCCTGACCGGGATTCTGTTATAAAGACCGGCTTGCACTTGTGCACCGAATTTCAAAAAGGTTTATTAACTGGAGGCTTTGGAATGTCCAAGGTATGTCAGGTAACCGGCAAGCGCCCGGTTACAGGTAACAATGTATCCCACGCTCACAACAAGACCAGACGGCGTTTTCTGCCCAATTTGCACAGCCGCCGTTTCTGGGTGGAGAGTGAGAACCGCTTCGTGCGCCTGCGGGTAAGCTGCAAGGGTCTGCGCATCATCGACAAGAAGGGCATCGACGCGGTGCTGGGTGAGATGCGTCAGCGCGGCGAGAAGGTTTAGGAGAGTTATCATGCGTGAAAAAATCAAGCTCGTATCCAGCGCCGGCACTGGTCATTTCTATACCACCACCAAGAACAAGCGCACCATGCCGGAGAAGATGGAGATCAAGAAGTTCGATCCCGTGGTTCGCAAGCATGTGAGCTACAAGGAAGCCAAGATCAAGTAACTGCTGTCGGCCTTCGAGGCTGATGGTGGAAATTTGCGCCGGTATCCCAGGAAAGAAGTGGTCCATTTTGGGCCACTTCTTTTTTGTGCATCAAATAAGTTGAGTCCTTTTATTGCAATATTTATTAGCTAAAAATAATATTGCCCTCAAATGAATAGTGATCTGCTGATTCAGGTTGAAAATCTGTCCCGCTACTACGGCAGCAGAGCGGCTGTGGATGATATCAGCTTTAAACTTCGCCGCGGCGAGGTGCTGGGTTTCCTGGGGCCGAACGGGGCGGGGAAATCGACCACCATGCAGGTTATCTCCGGTAACCTTGCCCCCAGTGAGGGCAGGGTGGTGATCAACGGCATCGACATCCTCGAACAACCTCGTCAGGCAAAGGCGGCGCTGGGTTTTCTGCCGGAGCAGCCGCCACTGTATCGTGAACTGACGGTGGATGAGTATCTGCGTTACTGCGCCCGTCTCAACCGGATCCCCCGCAATCGTATCAGCCAGGCGATGCAGAGCGCAAAAGAGCATTGCGGGCTGGCCGATGTGGGTGCGCGTCTGATCGGCAATCTCTCCAAGGGGTATCAGCAGCGGGTTGGCATTGCCCAGGCGATCATTCATTCCCCGGATGTGGTGATTCTGGATGAGCCGACGGTGGGACTGGATCCCATTCAGATCCGCGAGATTCGCCATTTGATCCGTACCCTCGGCGAACAGCACAGCGTTATCCTCTCCACTCACATCCTGCCGGAAGTGCAGGCCACCTGTGACCGGGTGCAGATTATCAGCCAGGGCAGACTGGTGCTG
>JALSGV010000008.1 GCA_026982565.1 Gammaproteobacteria bacterium | reverse complement strand
CAGTGGCGGGTGCTACGCATACCGGGCCGCCAAGGCTGCCTTGGTCATCGTTTCCAAATCCATGGCCATGGATCTCGCACCGGAGGGCGTGCGCGTGATCACCCTGCATCCCGGCTGGGTGAGGACGGATATGACGGGGCATTCAGGCTTGATCGATGTGGAGCAGGCGGTGGGCGGCATGGCGGACGTGATCGCCAGGGTCGAAGCGTATGCGCCGGGCGCCTTTGTCGCCTTCGATGGGCGGGAAGTGCCTTACTGATCAGGATGGCGCCGGCATGCGCTGGCTTTTTTCCCTTGGCAGGTCGAGGGCATTCCAGATGGCGAGGGTGGCCTCTGTCTGGTTCATGGTATAGAAATGCAGGCCGGGCGCACCTCCTTCCAGCAGTCTGCGGCATAAGGCTGTGGTGACATCGAGGCCAAAGGCCTTGATGGATTCGATGTCGTCTCCAAATCCTTCCAGGCGCTTGCGTATCCAGCGCGGAATCTCAGCGCCACAGGCGTCGGAGAAACGCGCCAGTTGGGTATGGTTGGTGATGGGCATGATGCCCGGAACAATGGGCAGGTCCAGGCCCAGCGCCTCGCAGCTGTCAACGAAGCTGAAATAGGCATCGGCATTATAGAAGTATTGTGTCAAGGCCGCGTCCGCGCCGGCCTCTACCTTGCGCTTGAAATTCAGCAGGTCTTCCTGCGCCGATTTGGCCTGGGGGTGGAATTCAGGGTAGGCGGCCACCTCGATAAAGAAATGATCCCCTGTCTCCTTGCGAATGAATTCGACCAGCTCATTGGCATAGCGGAAGGCGCCGGGCGTATGCATGCCCGAGGGCATGTCGCCACGCAAGGCGACCAGATGGCGTATGCCGTTCTCCATGTAGATATTGAGAATCTCCCGGATGCTGTCGCGGGTCGAGCCGATACAGGACAGGTGGGGCGCCACGTCGATGCCGGTCTGTTGCTTGAGATCCTGAACCGCGGACAATGTGCGCTCGCGGGTCGAGCCACCGGCGCCGAAGGTGACGGAGAAGAAGCACGGGTTCAGCCTGGCCAGTTCCATGCTGACGGCGCGCAGCTTTTCCTCACCTTTTTCGGTCTTGGGCGGAAAAAACTCGAAGCTGTAGGCCTTGGGATATTTTTTCTGTGAGTCCATAGAAAGCAGAGTAAAGAGAAAAGATAAAAGAGTAAAGGGTAAAGCGGGTCAGGTAAGAGGAAAGAGAAGAAGTGCATTCACTTTTCTCTTTCCTCTTTTATCTTTGCTCTTACATTAATACCTGTAATGCTCTGGTTTGTAGGGTCCTTCCACAGGCACACCGATATAGTCCGCCTGTTCCTGGGTCAGCGTCGTCAGTGTCGCGCCGACCTTTTCCAGATGCAGCCTTGCCACTTCCTCGTCGAGCTTCTTGGGCAGGACATAGACCTTGTTCTCATACTTGCCCGGATTGGTGAACAGCTCGATCTGGGCCAGAGTCTGGTTGGTGAAGGAGTTGGACATGACAAAGCTGGGGTGGCCGGTGGCGCAGCCCAGGTTCACCAGGCGCCCTTCCGCCAGCAGAATGATGCGCTTGCCATTGGGGAAAATGATGTGGTCCACCTGGGGCTTGATGTTCTCCCACTGGTATTGGCTCAGAGACGCCACATCGATTTCATTGTCGAAGTGCCCGATGTTGCACACGATGGCCTGATCCTTCATGGCCGCCATGTGATCATGGGTGATGACATGGTAATTACCCGTGGTGGTGACGAAGATGTCCCCCTGGCTGGCGGCCTCGTTCATGTCCACGATGCGGTAGCCCTCCATCGCGGCCTGCAGGGCGCAGATGGGGTCGACCTCGGTGACCCACACGGTGGCGCCCATGCCGCGGAAGGCCTGGGCGCAGCCCTTGCCCACGTCGCCGTAGCCGAGCACGACACAGATTTTGCCGGCGATCATGACGTCGGTGGCGCGCTTGATGCCGTCCAACAGGGACTCGCGGCATCCGTACAGGTTGTCGAATTTGGATTTGGTGACGGAATCGTTGACATTGAAGGCAGGGAAGGGCAGCTCACCCTTGCTTTCCATCTGGTAGAGGCGGTGAACGCCTGTCGTCGTCTCTTCCGTGACGCCCTTGATATTGGCCTTGGTCTTGCTGTACCAGCCCGGTTGTTCGGCAAGGCGCTTTTTGATGGCCGCAAACAGATATTCTTCCTCCTCGCTGCCCGGATTGGCGATGACACTGGGGTCCTGCTCGGCCTTGGAGCCGAGAATGAGCAGCAATGTGGCGTCGCCACCATCATCAAGGATCATGTTCGGTGTGCCGCCGTCTGACCATTCCATGATGCGGTGGGTGTATTCCCAGTATTCCTCCAGGGATTCACCCTTGTGGGCAAAAACCGGGATGCCTTCGTCTGCGATGGCCGCCGCGGCGTGATCCTGGGTCGAGAAGATGTTGCAGGAGGCCCAGCGCACCTCGGCGCCCAGGGCCACCAGGGTCTCTATCAGTACGGCGGTCTGGATGGTCATATGCAGGCTGCCGGCGATACGCGCGCCTTTCAGGGGCTGCTCCTCACGATATTTTTCCCGGGTGGCGATCAGGCCGGGCATTTCGGTTTCGGCAATGGCGATTTCCTTGCGTCCCCATTCCGCCAGGGAGATGTCCGCGACTTTGAAATCGGAGTTCAGGTTTTCGGCTGCTTGTGTGCTCATTCAATTCTCCTGTTTGCAATCACTGTCTGTTTTCAGAGGCCCGCGGCGTCCCTGATGATATCGGCCTTGTCGCTTTTCTCCCAGGTGAAGTCGGCTTCTTCACGGCCGAAATGGCCATAGGCGGCGGTGTTGCCATAAATGGGGCGCAGCAGGTCCAGCATGGTGACCAGCCCCTTGGGGCGCAGGTCGAAGACATCGCGGATGATCGAAATGATCTTGTCGTCCGGCACCCTGCCGGTACCGAAGGTCTCCACGCTGACGGAGGTGGGTTCGGCCACGCCGATGGCGTAGGAGACCTGGACCTCGCAACGGTCGGCCAGGCCGGCCGCCACGATGTTCTTGGCCACGTAGCGGCCCGCATAGGCGGCGGAGCGGTCCACCTTGGAGGGGTCCTTGCCCGAGAAGGCGCCGCCGCCATGGCGCGCCATGCCGCCATAGGTGTCCACGATGATCTTGCGTCCCGTGAGTCCGCAGTCGCCCACCGGCCCGCCGATGACGAATCGACCGGTCGGGTTGATGAAGAACTTGGTGTCCCCATCGATCCATTCGGCGGGCAGCACCGGTTTGATGATTTCGTCCATGATGGCCTCGGTCAGCACCTTGTTGTCGATATCGGGGTCGTGCTGGCTGGACAATACCACGGCATCGATGCCGACCGGCTTGTGGTCTTCATAGCGGAAGGTCACCTGGCTCTTGGCGTCGGGGCGCAGCCAGGGAAGGACGCCGTTCTTGCGCATCTCGGCCTGGCGCTTGACCAGACGGTGGGCATAGGTAATGGGGGCAGGCATCAGCACGTCCGTCTCGTTGGAGGCGAAACCGAACATCAGGCCCTGATCACCGGCGCCTTGCTCATGTTCATTACTTTCATCCACACCCATGGCGATATCGGCGGATTGCTTGTCGATGGCCGTCAGGACCGCGCAGGATTCCCAGTCAAAGCCCATCTCCGAGCTGTTATAACCGATGCGCTTGATGGTCTGACGCACGATATCCTGCATATCCACCCAGGCGGATGTGGTGATTTCCCCGGAGATGATGACCATGCCCGTGTTGACCATCGTTTCACAGGCGACGCGGGATTTGGGATCGTCGGCCAGGATGGCGTCCAGGATGGCGTCGGAGATCTGGTCGGCCACCTTGTCTGGGTGGCCTTCTGATACGGACTCGGAAGTAAATAGATAGGATTTGCTCATGTTTTCCTCGTTTTGATTTTCGCCTGCCAGCCCAATTCTCTGGTGAAACTATGGATCAATATGTGGTTGGCATTGGGATTTGGCGGTCGCCGCGGGTTCTTATGCATTTTTAACGCAATCCCCAATGTTAACCTTTCAGTTTCCCGTTTACCAGAGTCGGTATCGGCAAGATTTCCGTTTTCATGAAAATCGTGTTTTCTGAGTGGCGGGCAAAAAAAGCCCTGTTTCTCGTGGAAAATCATCGTTATAATAGCCGCCCCCCGGGCAGGCACGGTTTGAGGCTGCCCGTCGTGCTGGAGAATGGAGGAATATCTATGGTCAGTCTTGAAACACCCGTATGTGATTTTGGCGCCCCTGCAATTGATTTTTCCCTGCCAGGGGTGGATGGCAAGGTGTGGACGCTTGACGATTGCCGCGGTGAAAAAGGCCTGCTGGTGATGTTCATCTGCAACCATTGCCCCTATGTCAAGGCCATACGGGACCGTATCGTGAGGGATGCCAGGGAGCTGCAGGGGTATGGCGTCAACAGCGTGGCCATCATGTCCAATGACCCGGCCGATTATCCCGAGGACTCTTTCGAGAATATGAAGAAAATTGCAGAGGAATTTGATTTTCCTTTCCCGTATCTGCTGGATGAGACCCAGGAAGTCGCCAAGGCCTACGGGGCGGTCTGTACACCGGATTTCTTTGGCTACAACGGCAAACTGGAACTTCAATACCGGGGCAGGCTGGATGCCAGCAGAAAAGAAGCTGCCCCCGCCGATGTGCGCCGCGACCTGTTTGAGGCCATGGTGCAGGTGGCCCGGACCGGCATGGGGCCACAGGATCAGATACCGAGCATGGGTTGTTCTATCAAATGGCGTGACGAGGCGAATTGAGCTTGGCTTGTCCGCCGGTTATTTGACGTTTTGGGTTTTTTTATCGGGATATTATCTCCCAGGCTATTGCTGAACAGCGCCGGGTAAGAGAAAATAGCACGTTTATATGCCGGGCTCGGCTCACCGGCGGAAGAACAGCTTGAAAATTCAGCCTGGCCAGTCGGAGGGAGGACGCCCCATCTTGTCGTGAACTGCCGCAGCGCAGTAGCCGGGGGAGGCTGGCGGGTATGAGGACGTTTCTGATACAGGGTGGGATGCGGATGAAAAACCGCAGGCGCCTGATCAGCAAATCACGTGCAGTTTTCATCCTGACGCAGTATTGAACAGGAGGCGCCGGCGGCAGTCAGTGCATTGCCGGGCGATGTGCGCCGAAAGGGTGAATCCGCACAGTGAAACAGAATTTTTTCAATAATATTTAGGAGAGAGATATGCCATCGCGCAGAGAACTAGCAAATGCAATTCGTGCATTGAGCATGGATGCCGTGCAAAAAGCCAAATCGGGCCACCCGGGCGCGCCCATGGGCATGGCGGACATTGCGGAGGTCCTATGGAATGATTTCCTCAAGCATCACCCCGCGAACCCTGAGTGGCCGGACCGGGACCGTTTCATCCTGTCCAACGGGCACGGCTCCATGCTGATCTACTCCCTGCTGCACCTGAGTGGCTATGACCTCTCCATCGAGGATCTCAAACAGTTTCGCCAGCTGCATTCTAAAACTCCCGGGCATCCCGAGTATGGCTACGCGCCCGGTGTTGAAACCACCACGGGTCCTCTGGGACAGGGTATCACCAATGGCGTGGGCATGGCCCTTGCCGAGAAGATCCTTGCCGGGCAGTTCAACCGTGACGGCCACCACATCGTCGACCACTACACCTATGTCTTCCTGGGCGACGGCTGCCTCATGGAAGGCATCTCCCATGAGGCCTGCTCCCTGGCCGGCACCCTGGGGCTGGGCAAACTGATCGCATTCTGGGACGACAACGGCATTTCCATCGACGGGCACGTGGAGGGCTGGTTTACCGATGACACGCCCAAGCGCTTCGAGTCCTATGGCTGGCATGTGATCCGCGATGTGGACGGCCATGACGCCGACGCCATCCGCAACGCCATCCTCGAGGCCCGTTCCGTCAATGACAAACCCACCATGATCTGCTGCAAGACCGTGATCGGTTTCGGCGCGCCTAACCTGTGCGGCAGCCACGATTGTCATGGCGCGCCCCTGGGCGAGGACGAGATTCGCGCCACCCGGGAAAACCTGGGCTGGGATTACGAGCCTTTCGTCATCCCGGATGAATACTATGCGGCCTGGGACGCCAAGGAAAAGGGCGCCAGGCAGGAGCAGGAATGGAACGACAAATTCGCGGCCTATAAGAAGGCGCATCCAGATCTTGCCGCTGAACTCGAGCGGCGCCTGGCCGGTGATCTGCCCGCCAACTGGCTGGAGCAGGCCAATGCCTTCATTCAGTCAGTGAATGAGAAGGCGGAGAATATTGCCTCCCGCAAGGCCTCGCAAAACGCCATCGAAGGCTATGCCGCGGCCCTGCCGGAATTCCTGGGCGGATCAGCCGACCTGGCGGGTTCCAACCTGACCATGTGGAGCGGCTCCAGGTCCATCAGCAACACGGTTGCCGATGGCAACTATATCCATTACGGCGTGCGCGAGTTCGGCATGGCGGCCATGATGAACGGTATCGCCCTGCATGGCGGTTTCATCCCCTTCGGCGGCACCTTCCTGATGTTCTCCGAATACGCCCGCAACGCCTTGCGCATGGCGGCCTTGATGAAGGTGCAGAGCATCCTGGTGTTCACTCACGATTCCATCGGGCTGGGTGAAGACGGGCCGACCCACCAGCCCGTCGAGCAGACCGCCACCCTGCGCATGATCCCCAATATGTCCGTATGGCGTCCCTGTGACGCGGTGGAGACGGCGGTGGCCTGGAAGGCCGCCATCGAGCGCAGGAACGGACCCACCAGCCTGATCCTGTCCCGCCAGGGGCTGCCTCATATTGACCGTAGCGACGCGCAGATGGCCGATATCGCCCGCGGCGCCTATGTGTTGCGTGATGGCGGCGCTGCGCCCGATGCGCTCATTGTCGCCACGGGCTCCGAAGTCTCCATGGCCCTGGAGGCCGCAGAGCAGTTGGCCGCATCCGGCAAGAATGTGCGCGTGGTGTCCATGCCGTCAACGGATGTTTTCGAGGCCCAGGACGACAGCTACAAGGAATCCGTTCTTCCCGCCAGCATAACAGCCCGGGTTGCCGTCGAAGCCGGCGTCTCCGATGGCTGGTACAAGTATGTCGGCATGAACGGCAGGATCATCGGCGTGAACACCTTTGGCGAGTCCGCGCCTGCCGCCGAGGTCTACAGGCATTTTGGCGTGACAGTGGAAAACGTCGTCAAGGCCGTCAACGAGGCCATGGGCTAGAAATCCCGGCAACGCCGCCCACGATGGGCAAACACGGTTTCAATCAAATGATGGAGAAAATCTATGACAATCAAAGTAGGTATTAACGGGTTCGGCCGCATCGGCCGTATGGTGTTCCGCGCAGTGGCGCAGGATTTCAAGGATATCGAAATCGTAGCGATCAATGATTTGCTGGATGCCGAGTATCTGGCCTACATGCTCAAATATGATTCCGTCCACGGCCGTTTCGGCTACGATGTGGGGGTCGAGGGCAATACCCTCGTGGTCAACGGCAAATCCATCCGCCTCACCGCCGAGCGCGATCCCGCCAACCTGAAGTGGGGCGAGGTCGGCGCGGATATCGTCGTGGAATGCACCGGTTTCTTCCTGACCGAGGAAACCTGCCAGGCGCACATCGCCGCGGGCGCCCGGAAAGTCGTGCAGAGCGCGCCTTCCAAGGATGGCACGCCCATGTTCGTCTATGGCGTGAACCATGAGACCTATGCCGGCCAGGCCATCGTCTCCGCCGCCTCCTGCACCACCAACTGCCTGGCGCCCGTCGCCAAGGTGCTGCACGACAAATGGGGCATCAAGCGCGGCCTGATGACCACGGTTCATGCCGCGACCGCGACACAGAAGACAGTGGACGGGCCCTCCATGAAGGACTGGCGCGGCGGCCGCGGTATTCTCGAGAACATCATCCCGTCTTCCACCGGCGCCGCCAAGGCGGTGGGCGTGGTGCTGCCTGAACTGAATGGCAAGCTGACGGGCATGGCCTTTCGCATTCCCACGTCCGACGTCTCCGTGGTCGACCTGACTGCCGAACTGGAGAACGAGGCCAGCTACGATGATATTTGCGCGGCCATGAGGGCGGCCTCCGAAGGCTCCATGAAGGGCACCCTGGGCTATACGGACGAGAAGGTGGTTTCCACTGACTTCCGCGGCGTGGGGCAGTCGTCCATCTTCGATGCCGGCGCCGGCATCGCCCTGGACGGGACTTTCGTCAAGGTCGTGTCCTGGTATGACAACGAGTATGGCTACACCTGCAACATGATGCGTTTCGTGCGGCATATTGCTGGGTAGAGATACAAGGGGAAAGGTACAAGGGGAAAGATACAAGGGGAAAGATACAAGGCACAAGATGGGCGGGCATGTGGCGGTTGAAATAACCGCCACATGCCCTAGTAACTTCGTATTATTGCCCATGTGCCTTTCTCTTTTCCTCTTGTACCTTGTATCTTTACCCTTGTTTCTCCTTTGCTGAATACTAATTTTTGGAGTAAGCCATGTCTGTAATCAATATGACCGACCTGGATCTGGAGGGAAAGCGCGTCCTGATTCGCCAGGATCTCAATGTGCCCGTCAAGGATGGCAAGGTCGCCGACGATACGCGCATCCGCGCCTCTCTGCCCACCATCAGGCAGGCCATGGACGCCGGGGCGCAGGTGATGCTCATGTCCCATCTGGGCCGGCCCACCGAGGGAGAGTACAACGAGGCATTTTCGCTGGCGCCGGTCGCCGAGCATCTCTCCGGGCTGCTGGGCAAGCGTGTCCCCCTCGTCAAGGATTATCTGGAATCGGCGCCGGAGCTGGAAGACGGCGACGTGGTGATGCTGGAGAACGTACGCTTCAACCCGGGCGAGAAAAAGAACGATGAAGAGCTGTCGCGGCGTTATGCCGGGCTGTGTCATGTCTATGTCATGGATGCCTTCGGCACCGCCCATCGCGCCCAGGCATCGACCCATGGCGTGGCAAAATACGCCCCCATGGCCTGCGCCGGCCCGCTGCTGGCGGGAGAGCTGGAGGCCCTGGGCAAGGCACTGGACAACCCGGCGCGGCCCATGGTGGCTATCGTGGGGGGCTCCAAGGTGTCCACCAAACTGACCGTGCTGGAATCCCTTTCCGGCATCGTAGACCAGTTGATCGTGGGGGGCGGGATTGCCAATACCTTTATTGCGGCGGCGGGTTACAACGTCGGCAAATCCTTGTATGAAGAGGACCTGATGGACGAGGCCCGCAGGCTGACGGAGACCGCCCAGGCGCGTGGCGGTGACATCCCCGTGCCCAGCGATGTGGTTTGCGCAAAGGAGTTCTCTGAAACGGCGGAGGCGACCCTCAAGCCGGTCTCCGAAGTGAATGACGGTGATATGATCTTCGATGTCGGGCCC
This sequence comes from Gammaproteobacteria bacterium, assembly GCA_026982565.1. Taxonomy (GTDB): domain Bacteria; phylum Pseudomonadota; class Gammaproteobacteria; order SZUA-140; family SZUA-140; genus SZUA-140. The sequence goes on along the minus strand of JALSGV010000008.1, from coordinate 24,113 downwards.
GATACGTCGGCCGTTTTCGACGAGATCATCAAGAACGCCGGCACCATCGTATGGAATGGCCCGGTGGGGGTCTTCGAGTTCGACCAGTTCGGGGAAGGAACCCGGCGTCTGGCCCAGGCCATTGCCGACAGCCCCGCGTTTTCCATTGCCGGTGGCGGTGACACGCTGGCCGCCGTTGCCAAATACGGCATTGCCGACAAGGTTTCCTATATTTCGACGGGCGGCGGCGCCTTCCTGGAATTCCTGGAGGGCAAGAAACTGCCCGCGGTCGCCATACTGGAAGAGCGGGCACAATAATATAATCATGCTGCATCCCTGCCAGGCGCCTTGTGCGCATGCATGGCGAGCCGGACAGGTGACAGCCGAGACAAGGACTATATGATAAGACGAACGAAAATTGTTGCGACCCTGGGGCCATCAACGGATGATCCTGAAACGCTGAGGGAAATGATTGCCGCCGGACTCGACGTGGTGCGCGTCAACTTCTCTCACGGCGTGGCCGAGGATCATATTCGCCGTGTGAACATGGTGCGTGAATGCGCCCGTGAAGAAGGAAGGGAAGTGGGGGTGCTCGCCGATCTCCAAGGCCCCAAGATCCGTCTCGAACGATTTCGCAATGGCAAGGTCCTCCTCAAGGAGGGCGACCGCTTCGTGCTTGACGCCACCTGTGACGCCAATGATGGTGATGAACAGCGGGTCGGCATCACCTACAAGGAGCTTCCCAATGACGTCAAGCCGGGCGACATCCTGTTGCTCGACGATGGCGCCATCGTGCTGGCGGTGGAGGATGTTTCTGGCGAAACCATCGCTTGCCGGGTCAAGGTGGGTGGCGAATTATCCAACAGCAAGGGCATCAACCGCCAGGGCGGCGGACTGTCCGCGCCGGCCATTACCGACAAGGATCGCGCGGACATCCGCACCGCGGCGGAGATTTCCGCCGATTACATCGCCGTCTCGTTTCCCCGCAACGCCGCGGATATCAACGAGGCGCGCCGGTTGTTGCACGAGGCCGGCGGGCAGGGCGGCGTGGTGGCCAAGATCGAGCGCGCCGAGTCCCTGCATGGCATCGAAGAGATCATCGCCGCCAGTGACGCCATCATGGTGGCGCGCGGTGACCTGGGGGTGGAGATCGGTGATGCGGAGCTGCCGGGCGTGCAGAAGCACCTGATCCAGTTGTCGCGCAGCATGAACCGCGTCGTCATCACCGCCACGCAGATGATGCAATCCATGATAGACAACCAGATTCCCACCCGCGCCGAGGTGTTCGACGTGGCCAATGCCGTGCTGGACGGTACGGATGCCGTGATGCTGTCGGCCGAGACGGCGACGGGGCACTACCCCGTCAAGGTGATCGAGGCCATGGCGCGCATCTGTTCCGGCGCGGAAAGACAGAAAGTGGCCATCATTTCCAGGCACCGCATGAATACGGAATTCCATCATGTGGATGAGGCCATTGCCATGGCCACCATGTATACGGCCAATCATCTGAACGTGAAGGCCATTGCGGCCCTGACGGAATCGGGAAGCACCGTGCAGTGGATGTCCCGCATCAGTTCCGGCATCCCCATCTATGCCATGACGCGCCATGAAGCCACGCGCAGAAAGGTGACGCTCTATCGCGGCGTTTATCCCAAGGCATTTTATTTCCCCAATGGCACCGATTATGTCGAAATCAACCGCGCCGTATTGAATGTGCTGCGTGAACAGGGCGCGGTCGAGGAAGGTGATTTGGTGATCATCACAAAAGGTGATTTAATGGGTATCCATGGGACGACAAATGTCATGAAGATTGTAAGGGTAGGGGATTACTGAGCACTTGAGGGACTGGCCCCCATTGTCCTCTATCTGAAGAGCGCCAGGTGTTTTATTAACCCGGCAACAATATATATCGTATTCAGGACTTCAGGCCTGCGCTGGAACAAGGCGCGGTGCACAGGCAATAGTGATTCTATTGGCAAGCGCCGCAACGCCGTGCCGGCGCAGGCCTGAAGTCCCTAACAGATTGATATTAAAAGACAGGCCATTGCGTGCCGTCCCGCTGACTGCGTTGGCGAAACTTGCTGTAGAATGACTACAGCGGCTTTTCGCCGCCTTGCAGCGAACCGGCACGCAATGGCTGAATACGATATATATTGTTGCCGGGTTAATATTGTCATAAATGAAAATGGAAGGAGAATAATTATGGCCCTGATTTCGATGCGCCAGTTACTGGACCATGCCGCTGAATATGGCTACGGTCTGCCCGCGTTCAACGTCAACAACATGGAACAGGTGCATGCCATCATGCAGGCCGCGGATGCGGTGGACAGCCCCGTCATCATGCAGGGTTCAGCCGGCGCGCGCAGCTATGCCGGTGAGCCGTTTCTGCGGCACCTGATTACCGCCGCGACCGAAATGTATCCGCACATCCCCGTTGCCATGCATCAGGATCATGGGTCCGAGCCGGCGGTCTGTCTGCGCTCCATTCAGAGTGGTTTCACCTCTGTAATGATGGATGGCTCCCTGATGGCCGACATGAAGACCCCCTCGACCTTCGAGTATAACGTCGAGGTGACCAGCGAAGTCGTCAAAATGGCCCATGCCGGCGGCGTCAGCGTGGAAGGCGAACTGGGCTGCCTGGGTTCCCTGGAGACCGGCGAAATGGGTGAGGAGGACGGTCATGGCGCGGAAGGCAAGCTGTCCATGGATCAACTGCTGACGGATCCCGAAGAGGCCGCTGACTTCGTCAAGAAGACCAAGGTGGACGCCCTGGCCATCGCCATCGGCACCAGCCATGGCGCCTACAAGTTCACCCGTCCGCCCACCGGCGACATCCTGGCCATCGACCGCATCAAGGAAATTCATGCCCGCATCCCCGACACCCATCTGGTCATGCATGGCTCCTCTTCGGTTCCGCAGGACTGGCTGAAGATCATCAACAGTTATGGCGGCGACATGGGTGAGACCTATGGCGTACCCGTGGAGGAAATCGTGGAAGGCATCAAGCACGGTGTGCGCAAGGTCAATATCGATACTGATCTGCGCATGGCCTCTACGGGAGCAGTGCGCCGTCATCTCGCCGAGAATCCGGCCAACTTCGATCCCCGCAAATTTCTCAAGGAAGCCACCAAGGCCATGATGGAAATCTGCAAGGCGCGCTATGAAGCTTTTGGTTGCGCGGGCCAGGCCTCCAAGATCAAACCCGTTTCCCTGGAAGACATGTACAAGCGTTATGAGAGCGGAGAATTGGACCCCCGCATCAATTGAGTTCAAGGGAAAGAGCAAAGATAAAAGAGGAAAGTCAGAAGATGGGCTGCGTCCCGAATGGGGCGCAGCTCGTTTTTATTTGATATTGTAGTAATCTCTGTACCATTCCACGAAGCGGGCGATGCCGTCCTCGATGGCGGTCGCTGGCTTGAATCCGACATCCCGCATCAGGTCATCCACGTCCGCGTAGGTGGCGGGCACATCGCCGGGCTGCAGCGGCAGGAGGTTTTTGTTTGCCTTCCTGCCCAGGCAGTCCTCCAGTATCTCAATGAAACGCATCAGTTCCACAGGCTGGTTGTTGCCGATGTTGTAGAGGCGGTAGGGGGCCTTGCTGGTGGCGGAATCCGGTTGATCGCCTGACCAGTCAGGGTTGGGCTCCGGGAGCTTGTCCAGTGTTCTGATGACGCCCTCCACGATATCGTCGATATAGGTGAAGTCCCGGCGGCATTTGCCGTGGTTGTAGACGTCGATGGGTTTTCCTTCGAGAATATTGCGGGTGAAAATAAACAATGCCATGTCGGGCCGCCCCCAGGGGCCGTAGACCGTGAAGAAGCGCAGTCCCGTGGTGGGCAGACCATATAGGTGACTGTAGGTATGGGCCATGAGCTCATTGGCTTTCTTGCTGGCGGCATAGAGGCTGACGGGGTGGTCTACGTTATCGTGTACCGAAAAGGGCATTTTGGTATTGGCGCCGTAGACGGAACTGCTCGATGCATAGACGAGATGCTCAACGCCATGGTGGCGGCACCCTTCCAGGATGTTGATGAACCCCACCAGGTTGCTGTCTACATAGGCGTGAGGGTTTTTCAATGAGTAACGCACGCCGGCCTGCGCGGCAAGATTGACGACCCTGTGAGGCTTGTGTTCTTCGAAGATCCGGTTGATTGCCTCACGGTCTTCGAGCGTGGCCCTGATGTCAGTAAAGCCATTGTGCGCCTTGAGTCTTTCCAGGCGCGCCTGTTTCAGGCTGACATCATAATAATCGTTCAGGTTGTCGATGCCGATGACTTCGTCACCACGCGCCATGAGCCGCAGGGCGAGAGTCGAGCCTATGAAGCCCGCCGTTCCGGTAATCAATACTTTCATGCTGTAGTTCTGCTTTTGTTGGTTATTACCTGAATCCGTGGGTACATGGCGCATAGCCCACGCTCTTGCTTCCACAGCGGTTCAAAAAATGCCCACTTAACCTTTGGATGAAGCTAAGATTTTTTGAATCCACTGTGAAACCAATATCTTGCACTCTGCATCCGCCCTGAACCCACGGATCCAGGTATTACAATCTCCCATCCACCTCGTCCGCCGGCAGAATGGATTTGACATCGTAGAGGATCGCATTGGGTTTGCACAGGGCGCGGATACCAGCCGCACCCACGTTGCAGAATTGTTCATGGGCCACAGCGAGAATGACGGCGTCATAGGCGCCCTGCGCCGGCTGCGAAATCGGCTCGACCTGGTACTCACGCGCAGCTTCTTCAGGGCTGACCCAGGGATCATAGATGTCGATATGGGCGTGGTACCCCTTAAGCTCCTCAATGATATCCACCACGCGGGTATTGCGCAGGTCGGGGCAGTTTTCTTTGAAGGTCAGTCCCAGTATCAAAATACGGGCGTCGACGACCTGGATCCGGGCGCGGGTCATGAGTTTGATCACCTGCTCGGCCACGTAGGCCCCCATGCCGTCATTGATGCGTCGGCCAGCCAGGATCACCTCTGGGTGGTAGCCGATCTCCGCGGCCTTGTGCGTCAGGTAGTAGGGATCGACGCCGATGCAGTGGCCACCCACCAGGCCCGGGCGGAAGGGGAGGAAGTTCCACTTGCTGCCGGCGGCTTCCAGCACCTCCAGGGTATCGATGTCCAGGCGGTTGAAAATCAGCGCCAGCTCGTTGATGAGGGCGATATTGACATCGCGCTGGGTGTTTTCGATGACCTTGGCGGCTTCGGCCACACGGATACTGCTGGCCTTGTGGGTGCCCGCTTCTATGATCTCTCTGTACAGCGCATCGATAAAGTCTGCCGATTCGGGCGTGGAGCCAGAGGTGACCTTGACGATGGTGGTAAGGCGGTTTTCCTTGTCGCCCGGATTGATGCGTTCGGGACTGTATCCGACATGGAAGTCCTTGTTGAATTCAAGTCCCGATATCTCCTCCATGATCGGGACGCACACTTCCTCGGTGCAGCCGGGGTAGACGGTGGACTCGAAAATGACAATGTCATTGGGTTTTAATATCGTCCCTGCTGTCTTGCTTGCGCTGACCAGAGGGCTCAAATCCGGCCGCTTGTGGGAGTCGATAGGCGTCGGAACAGTGACGATATAGACATTGCAGTGTGCCAGATCTTCTGGGTTTCTGGTATATGAGAGATCCTTGACTGCGGCGAGTTCCGTGCTGCTGACTTCAAGGGAACTGTCGCGCCCTGCCTCCAGCTCTTCAATGCGGGCGCGGTTGATATCAAAACCCAGCGTGGGAAAGCGGTTCCCGAATGCCACGGCCAGAGGGAGACCGACGTAGCCCAGGCCGATGACGCCAATGGTTGTTTTTTTTATGTCGAACATGGTTGAAGATTGCTTGCCCTGGTTTTAGAGAAACGGTTATGTTCAGTCGCGCCGGGAATGTCCGGTTGGCCTGCCAATAGCATGATAGTAAAACCCTTTTTCCAGCATCTGCCCCGGGTCATAGATATTGCGCCCATCGAAGACGACAGGGGTCTTGAGCATCGATTTGATGTGGTCGAAATCCGGGCTGCGGAATTCATTCCACTCGGTGACCACGATCAAGGCATCTGCCTGTGCAAGGGCATCGGCAGGCGTGTCGCATAACGTTAGCGCCGGCTGATCACCATACAGACGCCTGGCCTCGGTCATCGCCTCCGGGTCGTAGGCCTGGACCCGGGCGCCGGCGGCCCACAGGGCCTCCATGAGCGTACGGCTGGGGGCGTCACGCATATCATCGGTGTTGGGCTTGAAGGACAGCCCCCACAGGGCGAAGGTCTTGCCGGCCAGGTCATCATCGAAGTGAGCGCGGATCTTGTGATAGAGCACTTCCTTCTGACGGTTGTTGACGTTCTCGACGGCCTGGAGCAGTTCCGCATGATAGCCGATATCATTGGCCGTATAGGCTAACGCCTTGACATCCTTGGGGAAACAGGATCCTCCATAGCCGCAGCCGGGGTAGATGAAGTGGTAGCCGATGCGCGGGTCCGCCCCTATGCCGATACGTACTTTCTCTATATCGGCGCCCAACCTTTCGGCCATGTTTGCCAGTTCGTTCATAAAGCTGATCTTGGTGGCCAGCATGGCGTTGGCCGCGTATTTGGTGAGTTCAGCCGAGCGGATATCCATGGAAATGACGCGCTCCCGGCTGCGATTGAAGGGTGTATAGAGGGCGCGCAGCAGTTCAGTGGTGCGGGGATTGTCCGTGCCGATGATGATACGGTCGGGTTTCATGAAATCATCTACAGCCGCCCCTTCCTTGAGGAATTCCGGGTTGGAAACCACATCGAATTCCAGGGCCTTGCCCCGCCTGTCCAGTTCTCCCTGCGTGACCTCCCTGACCTTGTCGGCGGTGCCGACGGGGACCGTGGATTTGTCCACGATGATGCGATACTCGTCCATGTGCCGGCCAATCGTCGCGGCAACATCCAGGACGTGTTGCAGATCCGCGGATCCATCCTCGTCTGGGGGGGTGCCAACGGCAATAAATTGAAACAGGCCATGTTCCACGCCCCGGGCAAAGTCCGTGGTGAACTCCAGGCGGCCTGACTCGAGGTTGTCCGACAGCAGCCCCCCCAGGCCCGGTTCGAAAATAGGCAGCTGGCCCTGCTTGAGCAGGTTTATTTTATGTTCATCGATATCGATGCAGAGGACGTGGTTGCCTACTTCCGCCAGGCAGGCGCCAGTGACCAGGCCGACGTATCCGGATCCAAAGACAGTGATGTTCATTTTGTATAACCGCGCTCAGTTGGGAGGGGGATTTAAAGCGCATAAGCATAAACAAATAAGCTGCGTGACACCACCCTCCTTTCCCCAGGTTCAATGTCTTGTGCTTGCAAGATAAGGTTGTAATACAAGTTTGAGTCGTATGGATATACCGGGTACAATCGTGCGGAAATTATTGCATGGCCCGATGGAAAGGGGCGGTCGAGCCAGAATGGAGAGAGGCGTCAGAATGCGGAATCATCTTTTTGTTTCGTTGATATTTTTCATGTTGTCGGCGGCGCCATTGGCCGTGGCGGAAATGGCGGGCGGTGATGTCGGACCGGCGGGATACCTGGTCGGCCCCCAGGATACACTGGATATTTCGGTGTGGAAGGAAGAGGATCTGAGCCTCACGGCCCTCGTGCGCCCTGATGGCAAGATCACTTTCCCCCTGATAGGCGATATCCAGGCCGGGGGCAAGACGCCGGACCAGATACGCCGTGAAATAACCGAATGGCTCAGGAAATATATTCCCGATCCGGTTGTTACAGTGATCGTTTCCAAGGTGGCGGCGCTCAAGATCTACCTCATCGGTGAAATCAAGAAGGCGGGAGAGTACACCGTCGGCCGCCGGATGGACGTTATACAGGCTCTGGCCCTGGCAGGGGGGCTGACCTCCTTTGCCTCGGAGAATGACATCAAGATTTTGCGCCGCCGGGACGGTAGGACCACTATCATCCCTTTCGAATATGGAGCCTTCAAGAAGGGCAAAAAACTGGAACAAAACATCCTCCTGAAGAGTGGGGACGTGGTTCTGGTGCCTTGAAATTTCAGCTTGTTTCTCATCATTTAGAGTCCTCTGCCGAAAACTGTTGTTATTAACTGTTCTGGCAGGAAGGGCGGCCTGCCCTGTCCGAATGAGAGTAGGCCATAACCGCATGGCAAAATCCTATTTGTTACGATCAAAGATAGAGGGGAGAACGGTGGGGAAGACATGGATATCCGCCTTCAAGGCCGGCACCCTGGCGCTCTGGGCTTTGGTCGTGCTACCCGCGGCGGGTGAGTCTGTGTGGACATTCGAACCCTCAGTCAAGGCGGGCATTATCTATAATGACAATATTCGCCTAGTGACACGCGAGCACGATGCTGTGTGGGGACGGGTGGTTGTCCCCCGCCTGGCCGTGGAGGCCAAGGGTCCTTTGAGCCTGACAAAAGTGGATGCGGAACTGCGCTATATCAATTACACCAAGAACGAGGTTAATAATACGAATATTCAGAGGTTTACCATTTTATCCCGGTATCAGCAGACGCCCAGGATCAGGTGGGATCTGAAGGGGAACCTGTTTCGCGATACGGTATTGACACCCGTATCGGCAACGCCCGGGTTTCCTGGCGCCATTCCGGACCCGGATGAAGGCGCCGATAACGATGCGCGCCGGAACCGCTTGCGTCTCACGCCGTCGTGGACCCGCAGTCTCACGTCCAGGAACTTTCTGACTTTGGGCTACACTTTGTATGACACCACTTACATCGGGGATACGGGCGTCACTCCATTGATCGACAACAGATCCCAGGGTGGCAACCTGGGGCTCAAGAGATTGTTGAGCCAGCGATCGTCCTTTTCCTTGGTTGGGGGGGTGGCTGAGTACAATGCGCCGGACAACAACACGACCACGAAAAATGTGACCATCTTGGGCCGCTACGAGCATGATTTTTCCAAGAACCTGACCTCTCTCGTTGAACTGGGCATGCGCAATACGGATGTCACGACAGGCTCGGTCAAGGATCAGACGAACAATCCGGTTTACCGGTTCGTTTTGACCCAGCAATTACATCAGGTAACCAGCTATCAACTCATTGCCCAGCGCAGGCTGCTACCCAGCGGAATCGGGAACGTGGTGGAAACTGACAGGGTCGATCTCCGTTTCAGGCATAAGATCAAGCCCACCCTGTCCTTTGTGTTGCTGGGCAGATATTTCAGGAATGAGCAGGTAGGCAATGCAGCCGCATCGACGCGCAGGGACCGCTGGTATTATTTTCTCAGGGCCGGACTGGTCAAAAACCTGACGCCCAGATGGAAGATCGACGGCGCCTATGGCTATCGCCGTCAAAAGATCAAGACCGACAATCGTTCCGCCGACAGCAATTCGGTGTATGCTAATGTGACATATACATGGTAGCGGGTATGGTGGATTGGTTGATGATTTCAGGATGGATGGAATACAGTATGGATGAGGCTGGGATGCCGGCAAGGGGTACAAGCAATCATGTCGAGTGAACAGTTCAGCATGGATGACTATTTTGCCATCATCCGCCGGCGGAAGATGAGCATCATGCTCCCTTTCGTTCTCATTCTGTCCATTTCTTTGATATTGGCTTTCGGCTTGCCGCCCGTCTATCAGTCAACCGCGACCATATTGATCGAACAGCAGGAGATTCCCCAGGATCTGGTGCCTTCCACCGTGACAAGCTATGCGGCCGAGCGCATCCAGGTGATCAGCAAGCGGGTCATGACCCGGTCCAATCTCTGGCGGATTATTGAAGACAAGAACCTCTATGCCGAGGAGCGGCAGCAGGTGGACAACAGTATGCTGATTCGGAGGCTGCGTGAGAACATCAGGGTAAGCATGGTCAGCGCGGATGTCTATGACCCCAGTAGGGGGAGGCCGGGTAAGGCAACCATAGCTTTTGAAATTTCTTTCAAGTCCGATAAGCCTGAAAAGACCCGGGACGTAGTGCGTGAACTGGTCGACCTGTTTATGCAGGAAAATATCAGGATGCGCACACAGAAGGCGGAAATCACCTCTGATTTCCTGGCCAATGAATCCAATCGCCTGGGCGCCGAGATTTCCAAGCTCGAGGCCGTGCTCTCGCAATTCAAGGAAAGGAATATAGGGCGCCTGCCCGAACAAATGCAGATGAACATGACACTGCTGGATCGCACAGGGAGAGAACTAGAGACGGTCGAGCGCCAGCTATATTCCCTGAAAGAACGAAAAATGGTGTTGGAAAGCCAGTTGTCCCAGGTTGATCCCAATACCGCGGACAGTCCGGAACAGCGGCTGGAGGATCTGCAGGCGGAATATCTGCGGGCCTCATCACTCTATTCGCCGGATCATCCCGATGTCGTGCGCATGCAACGTGAGATCGAATTTCTCAAGGCCCAGATCGGGGATGTCAATGAGCGCGATGTCCTGGAGAAACAGGTTCTTGAAGTGCAGGCCAAGCTGGCCAGTACGCGGGAAAAATACGCAGCGGAGCATCCTGATGTCGTCAAGCTGGAAAACAGGCTGGAAAAATTAAACGATGAATTGGCCCGCTTGCCCGCGGACAATACGTTTCATGGAGACATCAACCCGGATAACCCTACATATATCTCCTTGCTGACCCAGCTGGAAGGGATCAAGATCAACATTACGGCGGAACAGGAACGCCGTGATCGTCTCAGGGAGAAGCTGGCCTTATACGAAGCGAGAATCCTCGCCACGCCCAAGGTGGAGCAGGAATGGCTGATTCTCAGGCGGGATTATGATAACGCGATCAAAAAATATAAAGAAATCAAGCAGAAACAGCTCCAGGCCGAAGTGAGTGAAAAGCTGGAGCGCGACAGCATGGGGGAGCGCTTTTCAGTGATTGATCCACCGGAGCTTCCTTCCCTGCCCATAGAGCCTGACCGCCTGGGGATTGTCCTGCTGGGCACTGTTTTTTCGTTTGCGGGGAGCGTAACATTCGCCGCCTTCAGGGAGTTCATGGACCGGACAGTGCGGGGCGCAAAATCCGTCACCCGCCTGCTTCAGATGCCCCCCCTGTCGGTCATCCCCCGTATCGAGAATCAACAGGATCTCAAGCGGAGGCGCGTCAGGAGGCTGCTCGCTATTATATCGCCCATATTCCTGCTTATTGTCATACTGGCGTTTATACATGTTTTCTGGATGCCGATGAATGTCATATGGGCCACACTGATGGAAAATTTTTGAGCTTATAGATCGTACGTATGGACAGAATATCCAAGGCCATCAAGAAGGCGCGCCAAGCCAACCCCGCGCGCCCAGCCCACAACAGCCGGGTTGAGCCTGCTGTCAGGGGCCGGACGCTTGAGATAAAGCGCATACCGGTGGATCCCCAGGTGCTCAGGGAGAACAGGATTATTATCGATGGCGTCAACGATGCGCACTCGCATGCCTATAAAGTCCTCCGTACGCGGGTGTGGCAGCAGATGCGGACGCGAGGCTGGAATACCCTGGGCGTTACCAGCGCCAACTCGGGCGAAGGAAAGTCGCTGACGGCGATCAATCTTGCAATCGGCCTGTCGAAGATGGGGGTGGCGCAATCCATCATATTGGTGGATCTTGATATGCGCCGCCCGAGTCTCCACAAGTATTTCGGTATCTGGCAGGAAGCGGGAATCAGCGACTATTTGCATGGGGTGGTGGATTTCAACGAGGTCCTTGTGACGCCCGAACCATGTGAAATCACCCTGCTGCCCGGGAATATGGCCATCAGCAACTCTTCGGAGATAATTTCATCCTCCAGGATGCAGCGCCTGCTCAAGGAGATCGCGGCCAATTTTTCCTCAAGGATTGTCCTGTTTGATCTGCCTCCCATGTTGCAGACGGACGATGTGATGGCGTTTGCCCCGAATGTCGATGCAATGCTGTTCATCATAGAGGAAGGAAAGAGTTCTGAAGACGAGATTACCAAGGCGGTTGAATTGTTGCGGGATGTCGATGTCGAGATTCTGGGTACTGTGCTGAACAAATCCGAGGATGTCTTTCAGGGCGAGGGATATTACTGATGAACAGGAAAGAAACCAGAGGTAAATAAAGATGTACGAGACATACTATGGTTTCCATGAAAAGCCCTTTTCCTTGCTACCCGATCCCGGCTTTTTGTTTCTGAGCAGCAAGCATCGCCAGGCCCTGTCCATGCTTGAATACGGCATGATGAACCAGGCGGGGTTTACTGTGATTACGGGCGAGATAGGGGCTGGTAAAACAACGCTGATCAGGAAGCTGCTCGCTCAGTTGGAGCTGGATCTCGATATTACGGTAGGGCTGGTTTCCAATACGCACCAGTCATTTGGTGAATTGATGCAATGGGTCATGCTGGCTTTCGACCTGAACTATAGTGGCAAGAGCAAGGTCGAGTTGTACCAGGGGCTGGCCGAGTTTATCGCCGCGGAATATGGCAAGGGGCGGCGCACCGTCCTCATTATCGACGAGGCGCAGAACCTCAGCACCGAGGCGCTGGAAGAGCTCAGAATGCTCGCCAATATCAACGCCGACAAGGATCAGGTGCTGCAACTGGTGCTGGTCGGCCAGCCTGGCCTGAGGGACATGCTGCGTCGGCCCGAACTGGAGCAGTTTGCCCAAAGGATCGCCATCGATTACCACCTGGATACCCTGGATATCAAGGGAACCTGCGAGTATATCAGGCACCGCCTGGTGGTCGCCGGTGGCGCGCCGGATCTTTTCGAAGCGGCTGCCTGCGTTGCTGTTTATTACTATACCAAAGGGACGCCCCGCCTGATTAACGTGCTGTGCGATACGGCCCTGGTTTGTGGCTTTGCGGAACAACGGGAGTGTATCGACGCGGACCTGATTCATGATGTGGTGAGAGACAAGAGCGTGGGCGGAATCCTTCCCGTCAGCGCGGGACCAGAGGCGCAGGACGAAGTGGTTTTCGATTTTCATGAAGTGAAAAAGAATACCCAGAAGGCCTCAGAGTGAGCGCGTCATAGCGGTGGAGCCGATTTCCCTGGCAGTTTTCTTTCTGCCGCTGAAGGATTAGCGACGCCATGCCGATATCAAAAACCAAAAGCTGAAATAATAACTGAGGAATCATATGAAGGCGGTCATACTTGCCGGTGGATTCGGTACCCGGCTCGCGGAAGAAACGGATACCCGTCCCAAACCCATGGTGGAAATAGGCGGCAGGCCCATGTTGTGGCATATCATGAAAATCTATTCTGCCTACGGCATTCAAGACTTCATCATATGCTGTGGCTATAAGGGGTATGTAATCAAGGAGTATTTTGCCAATTACATGTTGCACGCTTCCGACGTGACTTTTGATCTCCGGCGGAACGAGATGGAAGTGCACCAGAATTCTACCGAGCCGTGGCGTGTGACCCTGTTGGATACTGGTTTGAAGGCGGGGACAGGGGGCCGTCTCCTGGCGATCAGGGACTATATCGGTGACGGGGATTTCTGTTTTACCTACGGTGATGGTGTTTCGGATGTGGACATGAACCGTTTGATTGAGTTTCATCGTTCACAGAAATCACTGGCCACCCTGACCATGGTGCAACCTCCCCACCGGTTTGGCGCACTGAGAGTCGATGAGGACCACAGAATCGAGGAGTTCGAGGAAAAGCCCCGGGAGGGTGGCTGGATAAATGGTGGTTTTTTCATCATGTCGGCCAGGGTCCTGGACTATATAGACCATGAGGGCGTCATGCTCGAGGCCGAGCCCATGAAAAGGCTGGTAGAGGAGAAGAATATCTCCGCCTTCAGGCATACGGGGTTCTGGTATTCCATGGATTCATTGCGAGACAAGCGGCAATTGGAGGCGTGGTGGGAGTCCGGCTCGCCTCCCTGGAAGGTCTGGTAGGACGATAACCACCACAATCAGGCGCGTTGCCGGTGGTTGCTCACAAAATACAATTTTTGGCAGGTGAATATGAAAAAAAGGAAATGCCGGTTCTGTAACGCCGAGCTTAGACACAGTTTTGCCGACCTGGGCATGTCCCCTTTGTCCAATTCCTATTTGAAAGAGGAGCAGCTCCATACCATGGAGCCTTTTTTTCCCCTGCATGCCTATGTCTGTGATGCTTGTTATCTGGTTCAGCTTGAGGAATTCCAGACGCCTTCTGATATTTTCTCCGACTATGCCTATTTTTCATCCTATTCCGACGCCTGGCTGGCGCATGCCAGAAACTATGCAGAGCATATCGTCAGTGATTTCGATATTGGCGGGTCCAGCCTGGTCGTAGAACTTGCCAGCAATGACGGGTATCTGCTGAAATATTTTGCGGAGCGTGATATTCCGGTATTGGGGATCGAGCCCGCCGCAAATGTAGCCGAGGTGGCCGTTGCCAAGGGCGTGCCCACCCTGGTGAAGTTCTTCGGGGAGGAAACCGCAAAAGCGCTGGCCGGGGAAGGCAGGCGCGCTGATCTTGTTATTGGTAATAATGTATTGGCGCATGTTCCCGATATCAATGACTTCGTCCTGGGAATGAAGACCCTGCTCAAGGAGGACGGGATGATCACCATGGAGTTTCCCCACCTCCTGAAGCTTATGGATGAGAATCAATTCGATACCATTTACCACGAGCATTTTTCCTACCTCTCGCTTACCACGGTCGAGGAAATCTTTTCCAGCCATGGCCTCATGATCTTCGATGTCAGGGAACTCCCGACTCATGGTGGATCCTTGAGAATATACGCCTGCCACCAGGAGCGGGAAAAGCAGGTCTCCGCAAAAGTCATGAGCCTGAGAGAGAAGGAGATGAAGGCCGGCCTGCGAGAAATCGGCGCCTATACGCGGTTTGCCGGGCAGGTCAGGGAAACGAAGCGGAAGTTGCTGTCGTTTCTCATTGGCGAAAAAAACAAGGGGAAAGTTATCGTCGGGTACGGCGCGCCCGCCAAGGGAAACACCTTGTTGAACTATTGTGGAATCCGTACCGACTTTCTTGAATACACCGTGGATGCGAGTCCGCATAAACAGGGGCTCTACCTGCCTGGCACACATATCCCCGTGCATGCGCCGCAAAAGATCTTCGAAACCAGGCCGGATTATGTCCTGATTCTTCCCTGGAATATCAAGGATGAAATCATGAAGCAAATGGAGGAGATCAGAACGTGGGGCGGGCGGTTCATTACCCCCATACCCGAGGTCCAGGTTCATTAGATGAAAATTACAGAGTCTCGTCTGCCGGGCGCCTATGTCATAGAAATCGAACCAGTTACGGATGAGCGGGGGTTTTTCTCCCGCCTGGTCTGTCAGCGGGAATTCCAATCCCACGGCATGAACAGCAATTTCGTGCAGGCCAATATTTCATACAATATTGCCAGGGGGACGCTGCGGGGCATGCACTTTCAGAAGCCGCCCTTCGAGGAGGAAAAACTGGTGAGATGTACGCGAGGCGCCATATACGACGTGATCGTGGATCTGCGCGCGGATTCCCCCACTTATTTGCGGTGGTTTGCGATCGAGCTGACAGGGGAAAATCATAAAATGCTGTACATTCCCAAAGGAATGGCCCATGGTTTTCAGACATTGGCCGATAATACGGAAGTCAGTTATCAACACACAGCTTTCTACGTTCCGGAATCCGGCAGCGGGGTGCGCTGGGACGATCCCGTCCTCGGGATCGAATGGCCCGCGGTGGAAAAACGGGTGATATCCGCGGCGGATCAGGCCTGGTCCTATCTGGTCAGGGACGGGGCGGGGCTGAAACAGGAATGCGAGTCCATACCATGAATGCAGGCAAAGAGCAGGTCAGCATCATCCGTCCTCCCAGGGGATGGGAACTCATCAATCTCAGGGAGCTTCTTGAATACCGGGATTTGTTCTATTTTCTGGTGTGGAAAGACATCAAGGCCATGTACGCCCAGACCATTCTCGGGTTTGGTTGGGCAATACTGCAGCCGCTCATACAGATCCTCATATTCACCATCATTTTCGGCAAGGTCGCGAAAATACCGACGGACGGCATTCCCTATTTTCTTTTTGCCACGGTGGCCATTATTCCCTGGACATATATGTCCACGTCCATGAGCCTGTCCGGGCTCAGCCTGATCACCGGGCAGAATATGCTGGGCAAGGTGTACTTTCCCCGTCTGATTTATCCCGTGACGCCCGTGCTGACCAAGCTGGTGGATTTTGGCATATCACTGCTGATCATCGTCGCGGTGATGGTCTATTACCAGGTGGCGCCGACCATGCAGTTGCTCTACCTGCCCCTCTTTATTTTGATGATGATGTGTGTGCCCATGATGGCGGGACTTTGGTTGTCATCACTGTCCATCCGGTTCCGCGATGTCAGGTTCGCCATGCAGTTCGTCATTCGCATGCTGATGTACAGCGCGCCCATCGTGTATACGGCCTCGTCCATACCGGAGACCTACCGCTTCTTTTATTCCCTGAACCCTATCGTAGGCGTGATCGAGGGGTTCCGGGCCAGCCTGCTGGGTCTGCCCATGCCCTGGGAGTATATCGTGCCCGGGCTCGTCGTCTGCATCATTGGCATGGTAGGCGGGGCCTTGTATTTCAAGCGCATGGAGCGCGTTATCGTCGATGTCATCTGAGGCCGGACTATGAATGGGAGCAAAAGAGATTTAGCGATCAGGGTCGAGGATATCGCGAAGGTATACCGCCTGGGCGTCAAGGACGAGATGCATGACACTTTTGGCAAGACTGTCATGAGCTTCCTGCGCAAGCCGCTTAAGAATCTGAAGAAATACAAATCTCTCTATCAATTCGACGATATCGACATGGATTCATCGGGTGGCGCGGACCGCGATGATATTCTGTGGGCGTTGCGTGGAGTTTCCTTCGAGGTCAGGCAGGGAGAGGTCGTCGGCATCATCGGGACCAATGGCGCGGGCAAGTCGACCCTGCTGAAAATACTTTCCAGGATCACGCCGCCCAGCAGGGGGGAGATCATGATTCGCGGCCGGGTCAGCAGCCTGCTGGAGGTGGGGACGGGCTTTCACCCCGAGCTTACGGGGCGGGAGAACGTTTATCTGAATGGCACCATCCTGGGGATGCGCAAAGCGGAGATCGATAGAAAGTTCGATGAGATCGTCGAGTTTTCCGGCGTGGAGACCTTTCTCGATACGCCGGTAAAGCGCTATTCCAGCGGCATGCGTGTCCGCCTGGCCTTTGCCGTGGCGGCCCATCTGGAGCCGGAGATTCTCATCGTCGATGAAGTGCTGGCCGTCGGCGACGTCGCCTTCCAGAGAAAGTGCATGAACAAGATGCAGGAAGTGGGCAGCCAGGGCAGAACGGTGCTCTTTGTGTCTCACAGCATGCCGGCGATTACCCGCATGTGCGAGCGCGTCATCCTGCTGGATCGTGGCCAGGTGGCGGCGGATGGCGAGCCGCATCAAGTGGTGAGTGAATATATCCGGGGCAGCCGCGAGAGCGCGGCGGAAAAGCGCTGGGAGGACCTGTCTGCGGCCCCTGGCGGCAAGGTGGTGCGGCTCAGGGCATTGAGATTGAAGACCGAGGATCAGCGCACCACCGATGCCTTCGATATACGCAGGCCCATTGGCGTCGAGATAGAAATAGAGGTGTTGGAGGATGGCCATGTTATCCTGCCGACCTTTTCCGTATGGAACAGCGAGGGCATCAATGTATGCGTGGCGGTCGATGTGGACCCGGCCTGGAGAAAGCGGGCGCGTCCTCCGGGCCGGTATGTGTGCACCGGCTGGATACCGGGGAATTTCCTTGCCGAGGGGGCCTTTACCCTGAACACCACCTTGTGGCTGCAGGAGCCGGTGCGCAACCAGGAATATCATGTGACCGACGTACTGGCCTTCCACGTCATAGACAGCCTGGAAGGTGATTCCGCAAGGGGCGATTACGTCGGCGATCTTCCGGGCGTGACCAGGCCGCTCCTGAAATGGGAGACGGTCTATTACGAGGAAGGCCGGGAGGTCTCTCGGATTGGACGGGCGGCGATATAGAAAATGCGGGCCAGCAGGCTGCCGTATTTCTAAGGATTGAATGATGTCTGTTGATATAGGAAGTAATCTGGGGCGGGACATGTACGATCTGATCGTCAGATTGTTCCCCATCTGCCGCAGTATTACCGGAAATGGCGTCAGGGAGACCTTGTCCATCGTCAATGAGTTTATTCCCCTGGAAGTTCACGAGGTCCCGACCGGAACCCGGGTTTTCGACTGGGAGGTGCCCAAGGAGTGGAATATCCGCGAGGCCTATATAAAAGACCCCAAGGGCAGGCGTATCGTCGATTTCGACAATAACAATCTGCATGTCGTCAATTACAGCATGCCCGTGCACAAGAAAGTGGACCTGCGGGAGCTGAAAACACACCTGCATACCCTGCCTGAACATCCGGACTGGATTCCCTACCGCACATCCTACTATAACGAGACATGGGGGTTCTGCATTCCGCACACCCTGTTGGAACAACTTGAGGATGGCATGTATGAGGTTTTTATTGATGCCTCCTTGAGCAAGGGCAGTCTGACTTATGGCGAATACGTGTTGCCGGGTGAGTCCGGGGAAGAGGTGCTGTTGTCCACCCATGTCTGCCATCCTTCGCTGGCGAACGATAACTTGTCCGGTATCGCCATGCTGACCTTTCTGGCCCGGCGCCTGGCCGATCTGCCGCGCAAATACACCTATCGTTTTCTATTTATACCGGGGACCATAGGTTCCATAACCTGGCTGGCGCAAAATGAGGCAAGCATCCGGCATGTCAAGCAGGGCCTGGTGGTCGCGTGCGTCGGCGACAGCGGCGGACCGACCTACAAGTACAGCCGCCAGGGCGACGCCGAGGTGGATCTGGCGGCCCGCCACGTGCTCAAGCATTGTGGCCGGCGGGCCAGTCTGCTTGACTTCTCTCCTTACGGTTATGATGAACGCCAGTATTGCTCGCCCGGCGTCAATATTCCCGTTGGGCTCTTCGAGCGCAGCAAATACGCCGAATTCCCTGAATATCATACCTCTGCCGACAACCTCGATTTTGTGACGGCGGAGGATCTTGATGAGAGTTTCCACATGATTCTTCGCATAGTGAACATCCTGGAGAACAATCGGAAATATATCAATCAATCCCCGATGTGCGAGCCGCAGCTCGGCAGGAGAGGCCTGTACGACACCATAGGCGGAGACAAGGACCGGGCCCGGAAACAGATGGCCCTGCTTTGGGTATTGAATCAGTCGGATGGCGACCACACCCTGCTGGATATTGCCGAGCGTGCCGGTATTGACTTCGATGTGGTCCTGAACGCGGCCCGCCTGCTGGAAGAGGCGGGTCTGGTCAAGGCCGCCTGATCGGCATCAGCCGGTTTCCGCCGCCAGCTCGTCACGCATCTTTATCACCCGGGCGGGCGTGCCCACGGCAATCGCGCCTTCGGGGATGTCCGATGTGACGACGGCGCCCGCGCCCACTACCGCGTTCTTCCCTATTGTGACGCCATCCAGCACAATGACGCCATATCCCAGCCATACGTCGTCCCCGACAGAAATTCCTCCGGTCGAATAAACCGGTTGTTCCCTGACCGGGGCATCCGGTTGTATGGCGTGGTTATAGGAATAAAAGGCGCAGTTGGGCGCTATCTCGACTCTCTCTCCAATGGTTATGGGGCCTTTGTAGGCCGAGAACTGGCAGCGGGGCTGGATATGAGTGTCGTTTCCAATGCGCAGGTTTCCCCCCATGCCGGTTTGCAGCGTGGTCATCCGGTGAATGTGGACGCGGTTGCCAATATCCGCCTGTCCGCCGTCCCTGTCCTGATAAATGAGAACCCCGTCGTCGATGAAGACGTGCTCCCCGGTCGAGAGTCCGCGGTGATGAATGGTGCAGCGGGGAGAGACATAGCCTTTTCTGTTGAGGCGGGACAGGCCGATCCTGCCATAGAAGGGAGGGGACGCAAGCCCCGCCAGCCAGGCCGCCACCTTTCCGCCGGGCGTTATGCCGGAGAAGCGCATCCAGAATCTGGCCCAGGATTTTTTGAGTCTCGGTGGGAGCATGTTTTGCGCAGGGTGCTGTGAAGTCAACACATCATAGCGTCTTTCTTTTCAGCAAGGCAAGGCCAAGCCAGATGCCAATGACAGTGCCAGACGAATTCAATATCCAGTCGAGCAGAGAGGGATATCGCCAGCGGAGGTGGATCTGCGTCACTTCAGTAGCGGCACTGAGTCCTGTGCCGCCCAGTAAGATAAGAAAGGGGGTATACGTGGCGAGAACAGCAGGGCGAAAAGGGCGCCAAAGCCTGGAGACGTTTTACTTTGTCATCAATACTGACGGTCAGTGTGTCTTCATAGAGGATGATTTTTTTGATCTTCCGCCATTGCTTGTCCTGGAAAACATTGGGGATTACTATGCCCGGCAGGCCGTTGAGATCGGTATCCGGCGCGCGCAGCCTGAGAGACAGGTCCACATTCTGTTGGCCGGTCACCGGATTGCGCAGCATAGTGTTGCGCGAAATGATGAAGATGCGCGCCGGGCCGACACATACGCCAAGTAGCCTATGATCAGAAGCAGGCCAAGCATAGGCTTCGTTTCGTGGGACTTCCGCCGTGCATCATACGGAATGAAAATGGTATTATTAACCCGGCAACCACATATATCGTATTCAGCCATTGCGTGCCGGTTCGCTGCAAGGCAGCGAAATGCCGCTGTAGTCATTCTACAGCAAATTTCGCCAACGCAGTCAGCGGGCTGGCACGCAATGGCCTGTCCTTTGATTTCAATCTGTTAGGGACTTCAGGCCTGCGCCGGCATGGCGTTGCGGCGCTTGCCAATGGAATTCCATTGCCTGCGCACCGCGCCTTGTTCCAGCACAGGCCTGAAGTCCTGAATACGATATATGTGGTTGCCGGGTTAATAATAAAGCCGCCTTGGGAATGAGTGGATAAGGGCGATGCTCCCCGTATATGCTCCTTCCACAACAGCAGAATTGTTGCCGCCGGAACTTTTTTGTGATCTGGTGCGTTTAAGGGTCTGTAAACAGAAGGGTTAACCCGTGTTTCGAAATAATATACCTAAGGAGAAATATGTCTGAAACAAGGCCATTGGTAAGTATCGTCACCCCCGTATACAACGGGGAGAGTTATCTGGCAGAGTGTATCGAGAGCGTGCTTGCCCAGACCTACCAGGAATGGGAATACATTATCGTCAACAACCGCAGCACGGACCGTACGCTGGAGATTGCCAGATCCTATGCCGGGAAGGATGACCGCATCAGGATTATTGACAACGAGACATTCGTCGATGTCATTCAGAATCACAATATCGCCTTTCAGAGTATTTCCGGGAGCAGCAAATATTGCAAGATTGTTCAGGCCGATGACCTCCTGTTTCCAGAGTGCGTTGCCCGCATGGTTGCGCTGTGCGAGGAAAACCCCGGTGTCGGTGTCGTGGGGGCCTACAGCTTGACGGGCAATGTGGTCAAGAGCGGCGGCCTGGAATATCCCGAATCCATATTTCCTGGAAGGGAAGTGGCGAAAAGGACGCTGCTGGGCCAGATTTACCCTTTTCTTTCTCCCTCGTCGAGCATGGTCCGCGCTTCATTTATCCACAAGAACAACCCCTATTATTGCGGAGAAAAGCTCGATGCGGATATGGAGGCGATATTCAGGGATTTCACGGAGTGCGATTTTGGATTCATCTATCAGATTCTGACCTATGTCAGGCGGAATCCGGATTCAGTCACGGCCAGGGACAAAAAGGGCGCCAACTCCCAGCTTCTGAGTCATATCCGCCTGTTGCGCAAGTATGGTCCTGTATATCTGGAGCAGGCGGAATGTCGCGACCGTGAGGCTGAACTCTGGAAACGGTACTACCAACAACTGGCCCTGCATGCGCTGCGGTTCTACAAGAGACCTTTCTGGCGGAACCAGATAGAGGAGTTGGAGAAAATCGGCTGCTCATTCGACAGGCCCCGGCTCGTCAAGTCGGTGCTGCGCGAGCTTGTCTTCTGGCCCAGGAGGTCCGCGTATCTGATGAAAAATGCCCTTTTCCCAGGCCGTCAGGCGGCGGCTTCAGGCATGGGATCAAAGCGGTAAGCGGCCAAGCCTGGCCTGTTCCCAATACCACGCCGCTGTTTTTTTCAGTCCGGCCTCCAGGGAAATGGCCGGTTGCCATCCGGTCAGCGCATGCGTGCGTTGTATATCAGCGCGGCGCACCTGTTCCAGTGGGCGGTCGGACAGCGCGCCCAGCGCAGGCGTGATCTCCTGGTCAGACAAGCCGCACAAGATCTCCGCAACGGCGCCGGTCGTCGTCAATTTTCCTGATCCGATATCCAGGGTCTTGCCGTTGATATCATCGGCGGCGCCCGAAACCAGCAGGCCGTCGATGACATCGTCGATATAGATCCAATCCACTTCCCGGTCGCCGCTGGCGAGCCTGGGTTGTTCCCCGCGCTGCACGCAGAGCGAGACGTAGGGTATCAGCTTATTGAGGTCTTTCTGGCCAGGGCCATAAACCATGAACAGGCGAGCCGTGGTGACTGGCGTCTCATAGAGTGCATGAAACATGCGGGCGTAGCCGCTGCTGGCCCATTTGGCGGCGGCATAGGGAGAGCTGGGAACCTGTGCCGGGTCGCGGTTATCCGGCTCTTCCAGGGAACCCGCCAGGACAATCCTGCGGGAGGCTATCCTGGTAGCCGCCTCAAGAAGATTGACAGTGCTCACCAGGTTGCTGGTGAGCGTCGGGTGTACCAGCGAGATATCCCGCTGGCCGGTGACCGCGCTGGCAAGATGGAAGACAATATCGGGTTCTACCGTATTGAAAACTTCCTGGACGAAGACCCGGTCGGCCAGGTCGCCCCGCCACCATTGGACATGGTTGTGCCCGCTCCGGTATGACTGGCGTGAGACCGCGTGGATGCGCGCGCCGAGATGATGGAGGCGAAGGCAGAGCGCTGATCCAATGAAGCCGCTTCCGCCAGTGACCAGTACGCGTTTCCCGGCATAGTCTGTGCTCATGTTCATTTCAATAGGGGGTTGATGGTGGTTTTGTAATCTATTGTATTACCTGTGGTTTACAGGGTTCCAGAGAGTCGTGGTTGGTTTTTTTATCTTTTGCCGTTCGTCGGATGGACGATGAATCCCTGGCTTTTAATCATGAAATTGCTTATTATTGCATCGCTCAAAAGGGCGTGCGCCCACTCCGAATCATACCTGCAGTAGATCGGCACAACAACCAACGCCTGAAAGGCGCCTGGGAGTCAACGGATGCGCGTGGAAGCGAATCCGGCAGTGCTGATTCCGTCGAAGCGCCGGATAAATAACAGTCTGAAAAAAGTTGGAATCGCTTATATGATCAATCGCCCTCATGCCACACCAGACAAGCCCGCCCGCTTACCGTTTGCCATTGCCCTTAGTTTCCTTCTGATATTGATATCGCTGCTGCCCGCCGCTGGCGCATTTGCCGGCCTGAGCGGGAGCGCGGTGGCGCCGCCCGGGGTGGTTGACCTGACGGCGGAGGGGACGTCGGACTGGGCGCACTGGGGCGAGGCGGCGGTGACGGATATCAACCGCAAGGCGGGCGGCGGCGCGCAGATCAGCGACTACACGCTGCTGGGCGGGACGGCGCCGGGCCGATTCCAGGCGCCGGCAGGGGTTCGTGTGAGCTACCAGTGGAGCGACGGTGTCCCGACGGCAGGGGCATCGACGACGGCGGGGCTTTACTTTCCGGGATTGAACAATGGGTTCGAGCTGACGGCGCCGGCGGACACGTCGACGCGGACGCTGAAGGTGTATGTAGGCGGTTTCAAGGCGCAGGGACTGGTGGAGGCGAGCCTGAGCGACGGGAGCGCGCTGCCGTACAGCGTGACGGTGGGTGACCTGGCGGGAGTGTACGACCAGGTGGTGACGATCACCTACAGCGCGTCCGCCGCGGGCCAGAGCCTGACCTTCCGCTACACCATGACGGGCGGGACGGGCAACGTGACCCTGCAGGCGGCGAGCTTGCAGGTGGCGGCCGTCAACCAGCCCCCGGTGTGGACGCCCATCGGCGACCAGACGGTGGTGGAGGGACAGACGCTGACCCTCCCGCTGGCGGCGAGCGACGCCGACGGCCCGCTGCCGCTGACGCTGAGCGTGATGCCGGCCCTGCCGGGCGCGGTGCTGATGGACAATGGAGACGGCACGGGCAGCTACAGTTGGACGCCTGCCCTGGGCGATGCGGCGGGCAGCCCCTACACACTGACGTTCACGGCGACGGATGGCCTGTCCGCGGCCACGGACGAGGTGG
>JALSGV010000007.1 GCA_026982565.1 Gammaproteobacteria bacterium | reverse complement strand
TCCTTCTCCCCATGGGGACCTCGGTGCCCCTTGTGGGTAGAAGGCTAGGATGAGGGGATATAAAATAATGCCTTATCTCCATTTGTCCCCACACCCCAACCCCTCTACCCACAAGGGGCACCGAGGTCCCGGCGGGAGAGGGGCTTTTACGACACCCTCCCCCGCAGAAGGGAGAAGGCCGGGATCAACCCGGAATTCTACGGCCCGATGGCCGCGCTGGGATCCACCTCATACATGGCGGGCAGTTCGTGGGCGATTCCCTTGTGGCAATCGATGCAGGTCTGGCCTGATTCCAGGCCCTGGTCATGTTGGATCATGGCGCGCCGCTCCTGTTTGACGTAGTCCATGGAATTGTAGTCATGGCAGTTGCGGCATTCCCGTGAGTCGGTCTTTTTCATGACGCGCCATACGTTGCGCGCCAGCTCCAGCCGCTTGGCCTCGAACTTTTCCGGCGTGTCGATGGTGCCCATGAATTTGTGATACAGCTCGTTGGTGGCCTTTATCTTGCGGGCGACCTTGTATATCCATTCCTTCGGCACGTGGCAGTCGGGGCAGGTGGCGCGCACGCCGCTGCGGTTGCTGTAGTGAATGGTGTTCTGGTATTCGCGGTAGACGTTGTCCTTCATTTCGTGGCAGGCGATGCAGAAAGACTCCTTGTTGGTAAGCTCCATGGCGGTATTGAAGCCGCCCCAGAAGATGATGCCGGCGACGAAACCGATGGCCAGAACGCCGATCATGGCGCGCCGTCCCGTTTTTCCCGGCCTGCCTTCCCCCATTTGTTCTCTGCTGGACATAATGGTCTCTTGCCTTCGTCAGCGGTGGCCGTTGAGCAGTTCTACCGGCTCAAAGGTATTGGGCACCAGAGGATCCACGTCCAGTTGCGGCACATGGCATTGCGTACAGAAATAGCGCCGCGCTGCAATGTTGGCCAGTTCCACGCCATCGCGGTTGGTGAAATGAGTGAGGCTGACTTTCGTGGCGCCCGCTTTTTTGTAATTGGCCCAGCTATGGCAGGTCAGGCACTTGTTGAATTTCTTGTTGATAGTGTAGCCTTCGATGGCGTGGGGGATGACCGGCGGCTGTTGTATGTATTGGCGCGCAATGGGCTTGCTGTCGTGCTGCCACTTGGTGAAGGCGGGTTGCAGGGATTCCTGGTCGATGGGGCGGTCACCGCGCAGGGACTTGAGTCCACCCTCGGCATGGGCCTGGGGCGCTGCGGCCAAAGTTGCCAGGATTGCGAACATGGTTGCCATGAGCGTTTTCATTGTCTTGTCCTCCCGGTCATACCAGTTTGGCCTTGGTGACTTTCACGGCGCACTTCTTATAGTCCGTTTCCTTCGACAGCGGGTCCGTGGCGTCCAGGGTAACCTTGTTGATGAGCCGTCCCTCGTCGAACCACGGCACGAATATCAAGCCTTGCGGCGGGCGGTTGCGGCCGCGGGTCTCCACTTGCGCGAGAATTTCACCGCGTCGGCTCTGGATGCGGGCCACCAGCCCGCGGCGCAGGCCGCGCTGCTCGGCGTCCCTGGGATGCATGTAGACCAGCGCCTCGGGTACCGCGCGGTGCAGCTCCGGCACGCGCCGCGTCATGGAGCCGGAATGCCAGTGCTCCAGGACCCGGCCGGTGCTGAGCCACAGGTCGTATTCCCCGTCGGGCGATTCGGCAGGGGGTTCGTAGGGGGCGAAAATGATGCGCGCCTTGCCGTCCGCCTTGCCGTAGAACTTGATTTCCTCGCCTTCGCCCACGTAGGGATCATAGCCCTCGCGGTAGCGCCACAGGGTTTCCTTGCCGCCGATCACGGGCCAGCGCAGGCCGCGCACCTTGTGATAGGTGTCGAAAGAGGCCAGTTCATGGCCTTTCTTGATGCTGTCGACATTGAAGCGGCGGTATTCCTCGAACAGGCCCTTCTGGATGTAGAAGCCGAAATGGGCCATTTCATCGTTTTCATAGCGGTTCCCTTGCTCATCGGTGATTTCCTGTTCTGGAAATTGATCCACCTGGCCGTTGGCGAACAGGATGTCATAGAGGGTCTTGCCACGGTATTCGGGCTTGCGGGCAATCAACTCTTCGGGCCATACCTCTTCCACCTTGAAGCGTTTGGAGAACTCGACGGTCTGCCACAGGTCGGATCGCGCCTCGCCGGGCGCTTTCACCTGCTGGCGCCAGAACTGGGTGCGCCGCTCGGCATTGCCATAGGCGCCTTCTTTTTCCACCCACATGGCAGCGGGCAAAATCAGGTCGGCGGCAAGGGCGGTGACGGTAGGGTAGGCCTCGGAGACCACGATGAAATTTTCCGGGTTGCGGTAAGCCGGGAGAGCTTCTTCATTGATGTTGGCGCTGGCCTGCAGATTGTTGTTGCACTGTATCCAGTAGGCGTTGAGCTTGCCGTCCCGGAGCATACGGTTCTGCAGCACGGCGTGGTAGCCGGGCTTGGAGGGGATGGTACCCTCGGGCAGCTTCCACACGGCTTCGGCAAAGTCGCGGTGCGCCTTTTTGGTGACGACCATGTCGGTCGGCAGGCGGTGGGAAAAGGTGCCCACCTCGCGCGCGGTGCCGCAGGCGGAAGGCTGGCCGGTGAGAGAGAAGGGGCTGTTGCCAGGTTCGGCGATCTTTCCCGTGAGGAGATGCACGTTGTAGATCATGCCATTGACCCAGACGCCACGGGTATGCTGATTGAAGCCCATGGTCCAGAAGGAGGCGATCTTTTTGTCGGGATCGGCATAGAGTCTGGCCAGACGGAGCAGTTTGTCCTTGGGGACACCGCTCAGATCGGCGGCATATTCCAAAGTGTAGGGCGCCACCAGTCTGGCATATTCTTCGAAAGATATGCCTGTCATGGTGCCGTTGCCAGGATTGGCTGCCTTTTGTTCCAGTGGATGCTCGGGGCGCAGGCCGTAGCCGATGTCCGTTTCCGTTTTGGTGAAAACCGTATGTTTGTCGATGAATGCCTGTTTATAGGCTTTGTTCTGGATGATGTAGTTGGCAATATAGTTGAGAATCACCAGGTCTGTCTGGGGTGAAAAGACGAGGCCATTGTCCGCCAGATCGAAGCAGCGATTCCAGAAAGTGGACAACACATGGACCTCGGCGCCAGGCTTGTTGAGGCGGGTATCCGTGAGACGTGTCCACAGAATAGGATGCATCTCCGCCATGTTGGCGCCCCACAGCACAAAGGCATCGGCCGCCTCCAGGTCGTCATAGCAGCCCATGGGCTCGTCGGAGCCGAAGGCGCGCATGAAGCCGCCCACGGCGGAGGCCATGCAGTGGCGGGCGTTGGGGTCGATATTGTTGGAACGGAATCCTGCCTTGTAGAGCTTGGAGGCGGCATAGCCTTCCCAGATGGTCCACTGGCCGGAGCCGAACATGCCCACGGCGGATGGACCCTTGGTTTTGAGGGCCGCCTTCCATTTCTCGGCCATGATGTCGAAGGCCTGGTCCCAGGTGATCTCGGTAAAGTCGCCGTCCTTGTGAAACTTGCCATTGCGCATTCGCAACAGGGGTTTCTGTAAACGGTCCTGGCCATAGAGAATCTTTGCCAGAAAGTAACCCTTGACACAGCTCAGGCCGCGGTTGACCGGGTTCTTGAAGTCGCCCTGGGTCGCCACCACGCGGTTGTTCCTGGTGCCCACCAATACGCCGCAGCCGGTGCCGCAGAAGCGGCAGGGCGCCTTGTCCCAGCGGATGGTGTCCCGGTATTGAGTCGCCGCCGCGCTGATTCCGGGAAGAGTCACTCCCGCCGCGGCGGCCGTGGCGGCGATAGCATTGAGCTTGATGAACTCACGCCTGTTCAATTTCATCGGGAATCTCCTCGTCATCTTCTTCAAAATGGTGATAAACCGTAACCGCGGAAATCACCCCCGGCATGTCATGAAAATCTGTCAGGGTGTCTGCCAATATTCTTGTATCGTTTCCTTCGACGGTCACGACCAGGCGCCGCTCGGCGCTCACGGCATGGACTTCGACGCCAGGCAATTTATCCAGCTGTTGTTTCAGGCGCTGTTCATGGCCGGGCATGGCATTGATTATCACGCCAGCAATATTCATGCCTCGCTCTCCTCTGGCGCTTCCGCGCGTATTTCCATGGCCGATACGGGGCAGGGTTGATGGCAGGCGCCGCAGCCAGAGCAAAGGTCGTGCCGTATGAGCGGCAGGGGGATGCCGCCCGTGCCGTTTTTGAAGGAAATGGCCCCGGCTTCGCACTGTTCCTTGCAGGCAATACAAAACACGCCGGCGTAAGCGATGCAGGCGTCGGAGATAAAGGCCTGCAGTCTCCAGGGGGGCTCGCCATCCTGGCGCTGCAGGGCGCGGCTGTCGCAGTGATCCACACAGGCGGCGCAGAAAGTGCATTCGCCGCGGGAGAAATCCACTTCCGGCAGGCGTCCGGCGCCCTCGATCAGGATGGTCTGAGGACAGTACTGGATGCATGCGCCACAATGGTTGCAGTGATCGATGAAATGTGACTCATTCAAGGCCCATGGCGGGCGCAGTGGTTTTTTTCCTCCCTGGAAGTCACCCCTGATGAATTGAGCGCGGCTGACCGTCGTGGTCATGGTTTGTCCTTGTGGTTGAGTCATAAAGTTATATGCAATGACCCCATGCAAAAAACGGGACACCTGCCAATCCCTCTCCTGCATCCCCGGGTAATTTTATGGTAACCTGTTTTCCTGTCCACAATAATACACTCATCTGTCCCGCAACGAGTCCCTTCTTTGCCGCTTCATGAAAACCCTGTCAGAGGCACTGCAAATTGCGCTTGCGCATCACCGGGAAGGGCGGCTGCGCGAGGCCGGGGAAATCTACCGGCAGATTCTCGCCCAGGCGCCGGGTCACGCCTACACCTTGAGCCTGCTGGGACTGGCGTGTTATCAGCAGGGGGATCATGTCCAGGCGAAAGAATTACTCCGTCAGGCCATTGCCCAGGAGCCGGGGAATGGGACCTATCATGTCAGCCTGGGGCTGGTCAATGAGGCGGCTCGTGATCATGAGGCGGCGATTCTCAATTATCAGGCCGCCCTGCGCCTCGACCCTGACAATGCCGAGACATGTTTTCTGTTGGGAAAGCTGTTATTGGGGATGAAGCGGCATCCTGAAGCCATCGAATACCTGCGCCGCGCCCTGCGGATAAAGGCGGATCACACGGGCGCCCTGAGCCATCTGGGCAGGGCCTTCCATGAGGCAGGCCGGCTCGATGAGGCTGCCATGCAATATCAAAAGATTCTCAGCCTGCTTCCTGACGATGCGGGCGCCCGCTTTGACCTGGGCAGTATTCAAAGGGAGCAGGGGGATATCGAGGCGGCGCGGCGCAGCTTCGAGCAGGTCGTCAGGCTCAATCCGCAAGATGCCATGGCCTGTAACAATCTCGGTACGCTCTTGAAGGATCTCGGCCGGGCGGAGGAGGCCGTGCGCTGTTTCGAGCAGGCCCATGCCCTGGAACCCGCCATTCCCATGATCTACAGCAATCTTCTGTTTACATTGACCTACAACGTCATGAAAACCCCGGAGGAGATATTCGAGGCCCACCGGCAATGGGACCGCCTGTATGCCTGCAAGGATCCCCGGGCCCTGTTCAAGCACAAACGTGAAGGAGACACGCACAAACGCCTGCGCATCGGTTACATCTCTCCCGATCTGCGCCGCCATCCCGTCAGCTATTTCCTCGAGCCCGTACTCGAGGGACATCGCCGTGAGGAAGTGGAAGTGTTCTGTTATGCGGAAGTGAGCGACCCGGATGAAACGACCAGGCGCCTGCAGCGCCATGCCGACCATTGGCGCTCCACGCCCGGCATGGCGGACGAGGAGGTGGCGCGCATGATATACCGCGATGGCATCGACATCCTGGTGGACCTGGCCGGCCATACGGCCAACAGCCGGATCAGGGTGCTGACCTTCAGGCCAGCGCCGGTACAAGCCACTTATCTGGGCTATTTCTCCACCACGGGGCTCGCCGCCATGGACTACTGGATCAGCGATGAGGTGCTGCACCCGCCGGATACACCGGAACTGTCGGCGGAGACGGTCTTCCGCCTGTCGCGCTGTTGCCTGAGCTACAGCCCGGCAGACGATACACCATCGGTCTATCCCCGTGAGGAAGGGCAAGCTATTACCTTTGGCAGCTTCAATCACCTCACCAAAATCACCCCTGATTGCATCGCATTGTGGAGCGAGGTTCTGAATGCCGTGCCGGATTCACGCATGTTGATCAAGAACAGGCAACTTGCCGACCCCGCCATAAGGGCCAGGCTGGAGGCGCAGTTCGCCGGTCATGGCGTCGACCCCGCGCGCCTGTCCCTGTTATCCCATATCAAGAACCATGCCGAGCATATGGCGGCCTACGGACGCATGGATATTGCCCTCGACACCATCCCGCGTACCGGCGGTTCGACCACGGCCGACGCCCTGTGGATGGGGGTGCCGGTGATCAGCCTGGCGGGAGAACGCTTCATCCAGCGCCTCAGCGCCACCATGATCAGCGCTGCCGGCCTGCAGGAACTGATCGCCACCTCCAGGGAGGATTACGTGGCCAGAGCCGTTGCGCTGGCGCGGGACGGGGAAGGTAGAGCGGTGTTGCGCAGCACCCTGCGCGAGCGCATGGCCGCATCCCCATTGTGCGACGCCCAGGGACTGG
>JALSGV010000006.1 GCA_026982565.1 Gammaproteobacteria bacterium | reverse complement strand
ACTTGCTGTAGAATGACTACAGCGGCATTTCGCCGCCTTGCAGCGAACCGGCACGCAATGGCTGAATACGATATATATTATTGCCGGGTTAATAACAGATTACCAGGACCAATTTATATATTGTTGCGGGGGTGACAACTTCAATAGGTGGCGATCTCCACATGATCGAAATGACGGTCGTGCTGTCGTACATACTCCACCTTGTGCTCCAACATTTCTATGATCATGCGGCAGAAGTTGACGCCTGCAAGCTCCTGCGCCGTATTGAGTCCACCAGGCGAGAAGACATTGATCTCCACCAGCTTGTCCCCCACGATATCCAGCCCCACCAGGAACATGCCATCCTGAACGAGACGCGGGCGCACGGCCTCGGCTATCTCCAGCATTTCGTCAGTGATCTCCGCTTTTCTTGCCTGGCCGCCCACGGTCATATTGCTGCGGATATCCTCTCCCGGACGCATCCTGCGTATGGCCGCGTATTCCCCATTTACGAGAAGCGGCTTGCCATTGATGAGAAAAAGCCGTGTATCGCCATGCTTGATGGCTGGCAGGAACTCCTGAGCCATGACATAACCCTCATGGCTGATCGCCTCGATCATCTGGTGCAGGTTGGGCGCATCCTGGGGACGCAGAAGGAATACATTGCGCCCCCCGGAGCCCGCCAGGGGCTTCAGGACAATAGTGCCCCCTTGTGCCTTCTGAAAGGCCACGATTTCACTGTGATCCCGGGTGATGAGGGTGGCGGGCCGTACGCCTTGGGGGAATGCCAGGGAATACATTTTATTGATTCCCCTCGCCAGGCTGTCGGGGTTGTTGAGCGTAATGACGCCATGGCGCATGGCCAGGCGGCCAAAGTTGATGCCCGCCAGGCGGGCCCAGGGACGGTCGATGACATCCTGGGCAGGATCATTGCGCAACATCAGCACATCGAGTTCATCGACTACGATATGGACCGGCGCAACCTCCTCTTGCATGATCTCCAGGAACCGGGCCGGGCTGCGGTGTTTCCCGGGCGGCGCGACATAGGCCCTTGCGTGGGTGGCATCATCGGGATGGATCTCGAAATCCGACACATTGATATAACAGGTTTCATGACCGAGATTATTGGCCTCCATGGCCAGGCATGTGGTGGTATAGGCCGCGTATTCCGTCTGCAGATCGTTTATTACAAAAGCGATTTTCATGGCGTCAGCCCTGCCACCAGTGATGACAGATCAATACCCGAACGCAGACGTTTCAACCCCTCCTGACGGGATTCACCCTCAAGAAATCGTGGCCGCAACATGGGTGGTCGTATGACCTTGCGCCAGCTCAGCTCCTCGATGAAAGGCGCCTGCTGCAGGGCGAACTTCCCCGTCAGCAATACCTCCATGTCGCCTCCCCCGGCAAAATACGCCAGCAGGTCCACAAGACCTCGCAGATAGACGACGTCCTTGGTGAGCCCTCCGCCGCGATAGACCCGCATGGCGATGTAATAGGCCTGGTATTGATTGAATTCATGCTCACGATGCAATACACGGTATGTCTCGATGAAATCCGCGCCCGTCACCAGGAGATGCACGGCAACGACCCGCGCCGCCAGGGTGCGCAGGCGGGAGCGGTTCAGGCCGCCCGCCAGATACTCCGCCAGCACGGCCAGTCCCTCCTGAGTCTCGTCATAGGCCGCCAGGCCTACATGCAACTGGCGCAGGGGTTGCACCAGGCCATTGTAATAGGTGACGAGATGCACCCCCACTTCATGCTGGATCGAGGCCTCGACCCGGTTTTCCCCCACTTTTACATCCGATCCTACCAGGAAGTGCCCCTGGGACACGATGAGGCCGCTGATATCGTCGCGGATCTGCACCGTAGCGGGCAGGGAAGGGGCGGTTTTTTTGTAGTAGGCCAACTCCTTCCTGGCATGCCGCGCGAAGGCGTTCGCATCGAGTGCATGGGATTGTTTGTCATCATGTGTATGGGGCGCCACCTTTTCAAGGATCCTGTTGGCCGCCGCCAGCAGCGACTCGCTCGCCACACCGAACACCTGCATGCTGCCATAGAGAAACTCCGGTTTGCCACGGGCGTCCAGCATGGAAACCTTGCGATCCAGCTCACGGCGCTTCTCCTCGAACAACAGCGCCAGGGTGGGGTCCTCGATGGATTCCAGGGGAATGTTGTAGAGCGCCCGCTTGATCTGGGCGGGGTCGATGGTGCGCGGCCGGTAATGAAACTCGGGAATGGCAGCGAAGCGCTTGCGCCGGAACTGATGCCAGGCGCTGTTCACATTGACAGGTGTTGCCTGGAGTATGAGATCGAACTGATCGTCGATGGCGGCCAGTTGGCGGTCCGTCTCGTACACCGCCCGGGTCATGGCGCGGCGTCCCAACTCATGGTAATGAACGGGCTTATGCCGGCTGTACAGGCGCGCAAACTCATAGAAGCTTTGTTTCAAGGCGCGCCCCAAACCCTGCCGCACCGCCCGCATGGCATAGGGCAGCAGTTCACCACGCTCCATGTCACGGTAGACGGGAGCAATCTCCAGGCCCATCAGCGTGCATTCACTGGCCTTGAGGCGGCCTGCCGTTAGCAAGGGTTTCATTCCTGGTGGCGCACATCTGCGCACGTAGTCCACCGATACCCGGGCGCAGCAGCGGCGCAGGCGCACACTGCGCAAGGCCTGTTGCAGGCGCTCGATGACAGCCATGGGTGCGTTGTGACGCGGCGCGAGAATACGGAAGGCCGGAGCCGGAGGGCTGTTGCCGTCCGTTTCCCTGGGTAGAAGATTCGGGTTTGTCCAGATTTCCACCAACAGGAAGGCGCCACAGGCCCTGGATTGCAGTGTGGCAATCTCATATACCAACTCTGACACCATGGCCTGTACATCAGGGTCTCCACTGGCCAGAAGATAAGAGGCCTCACTCGTCAGCAGGCGTTCTGTGTCGGGATCATCGCGACCGGCGGGGCGCCGGTAGACACACAGAAAAGGCAGGTGGCGGTCGATATGCACCAGCCCTCCATCGAACAGCCTGCGGCGCACCTGTCTGCCCGCCTCCACGGAGCGGGCGATGTCGCCCATCAGCGTCTCTACGCTGGCCGGGGATTTGTTTGCTGTGATACTCTTGTTGGATCGGGCTGACATTCTTTCCTGCCTGACGATGGAGAATCCGCTTATGTCAGATTACAACCATATCCTTGCCGCTGTCGACTTTTCCGCGGCCGCGGAAGCCATCGGTGCGCGGGCCCTGGACCTGTCGCAGCGATACGCATGCCGCGTCACCCTGGTGCACGCGGTCGACTACCTGCTGCCCCTCGGCTATGCCGATGATTTCACTCCTTCGCCGGTCATGATGATCGACGAGAATGAGCTGCTGGAGCAGAGCCGGCGCTCGCTGCAGACCTTTGCCGAGAAGATGGGGCTGGAAGAGGCGCGGCAGCAGGTGCTGGCGGGCGCGCCGCGCCAGGAAATCATACGGTACGCCCGTGAACACGACGTGGATCTCATCGTGATCGGCTCCCATGGCCGCCACGGCCTGGACCGCCTGCTGGGGTCCACCGCCAGAAGCATCCTCAACGACGCGCCTTGCGATGTGCTGGCCGTGCGTATCAGGGAGGAATGACCCAGCCCCTGGAGCCCGTTTTGCGCCTGTCAAAAACCGATGCCCATGTCCAAGAACCGTAAGCTGGCGCAGATGCTGCGCGAAATAGAAGGTGAGGTGCAGTTCACCCGCTCCATGACGGGCAGGGAAAGACTCGATCCGCGGGTCATTGCGGCCATCAGCGCCGTACCGCGCCACCGTTTCGTGGACGGTGGAGTCAAGGCCCTGGCCTATGCCAACCATCCCCTTCCCATTGGCGCCGGCCAGACCATTTCCCAACCCTATATCGTCGCCATCATGACGGAACTGCTCGACCTGACGCCCGAGAGCGTGGTGCTGGAGATCGGCACGGGCTCCGGCTACCAGGCAGCCATTCTTTCGCGGCTGGTCAAACAGGTCTATAGCGTCGAGATCATCCGCGAACTGGGTGAGAAGGCCGCGGAGCGCCTGAGGAAACTGGGCTACGATAATGTCGAGGTGCGTATCGGGGACGGCTACCAGGGCTGGCCGGAACATGCGCCCTATGATGCCATCATGGTGACGGCCGCAAGCCCGGCCATTCCCCGCCCTCTCATCGCACAACTCAAGTGTGGGGGAAAAATGATCATTCCCCTGGGGCAGGCGGACTTCAGCCAGGAACTGATGCTGATCGAGAAAAAAGAAGACGGGGAAATCGACACGCGCCCTGTCCTGCCCGTGGCCTTCGTGCCTCTAACAGGAGACGGCGCCGCTCAATGAGACAATCCTGAATCCGTGGGTTCAGGACAATAAAAAGGCCTCATTCAGAGCGCACCACCAGGCAGTCACATTTCACGCGCTCGAGATACGGCAGCAACCGTTCGCCATGGGTCTCCAGGGCCTGTGTGCCGCTGATGAAAAACCCGCCGCGCAGCTGCAAGAGCAGTTTCATCAGGCTGCCCGAAGAGGCGTCCGGCAGACTATAGACCTGGTAAGGAATATCCAGCGCGCGCATTTGACTCTCTATGCGCTGACGCGCCCGGAGCGCCTCCGCCTCTTCCAGGGGTGGCAGAATGATGGCCAGGGGCTGATCCTTTGCGTGAAAATATTGTGCGGCCAGGCGCAGGGCGCGCCCGCTCACGGCAGGATCATCGAGATAGAGCATGGGGGCCGCGGCGCGGTGTCCCCCGCCATGCTGCAGGAGAACCGTGCAGGACGACTTCCTCAGGATGTTCCACATGGCGCTTCCCGTGGCGCTGCCGGCGACCAGGGATTCCTCGACGCGGTCCAGTATCAGCAGGTCCCCGCCCGTGGCGCTCGACAGGACTTCCTGGGTGACATGCCCACGCCGCACCTGAAATGACCAGGGTATCTTGTGCCGGGACGCAATTGCAGACAGTTTCTTGCGCGCGGCCTGTGCCTGCGACCGGAGCATGCGTTCCATGCCCGGCGTATCCAGCGGACGGCGCCCCCCGGCGCCAAAGGCAATCTCGTGAGCCAGCGGCAGGGCCGCGAGGCGCAGCAGGTTGATGTCCTCGATGAAGAGTCCGCGCATTTCGGCCTTCAGGCGCAGGGCGATGTCCACCGAGCGCTGCATACGCTCCAGGTTTCCCAGCGGCGCATTCAGCGCCACGATCACCCGCCTGATGGCGGGAGCCCCCTCAGGCGTGATGATGTTCATCATGTTCCCCAGTCATCTTGCTGAATTCCATGCGGATCTCTGCCAATTGCCGCATGCGGGCCATGACCCGCTGGTTGATGCTGCCCTCGGGGTACCGCCCCTGGGCATCGGCGGCGCCCGCTTCGATGCCCGTCAGCAGCGTGATGGCCTCGTCGATGGTGGCGATGGGATAGATGGCGAAGGCGCCTGCCTCGACGGCGGCTACCACGTCCCGCCGCAGCATGAGATGCGCGCTATTGGCGCGGGGAATCAGGACCCCCTGGAACTTGCCGAACCCCCGTAGTCTGCAGACATCGAAAAAACCCTCTATTTTCTCGTTGACGCCGCCGATGGCCTGCACCTGGCCGTGCTGGTTGATGGAGCCGGTGACGGCCAGCCATTGGCGCAATGGCGCATTGGCGAGAGAAGACAACAAGGCGCACAATTCGGCGACCGAGGCGCTGTCCCCTTCTATCTGGCCATAGGATTGCTCGAACACCAGGCTGGCCGCCAGGGACAGGGGCTGATCCCGGGCATAGCGGGCCGCCAGGAATGAGGAAAGGATCAGGACACCCTTGGAATGAATGGCGCCCCCCAGTTCCACCTCTCTCTCGATGTCGATGACCTCGCCCTCCCCGAGACGGGTGTTGGCCGTGATACGCGTGGGCTGCCCGAAAGAGAAATCGCCCATCTCGATGACGGAGAGCCCGTTGACCTGTCCGATGCTTTCGCCACGGGTATCGATGAGCACGATGCCGCGGCGGATGTTCTCGTAGACCTTGTCGCGCACCCGGTCCGCGCGGCGAATACGGGCATCGATGGCTCTTTCCACATCCTCCCGCGCGACCACCTCGCGCCGCCTGTGCCGCGCCCAGTAATCGGATTCACACAGCAGGTTGCCGATATCCAGAAGATGCGTCGACAGCTTCTCGGCGTCATCGGCCACACGGGCGCCGTACTCGATGATGCGCGCGACGGCATCGCGCGCCACGGGCAGCAGACTGTCCCTGCGCGCCAGCGTCGCGACAAGGCGCGCGTAGAGCCTGTGGTTCTCACTGTTGCGTTCGATATCCTCCTCGAAATCGGCGCACACCTTGAACAACTCGTCGAATTCGTCGTCATAGGCCATCAGCAGGTAATACAACAGGCGGTCGCCGATGAGGACCACCTTGAGATCCATGTCCACCTGCTCGGGTTCCAGGGAAACCGTGCTCACCAGGCTGAAGAGTTCCCCCGGCGACTGAATGCGGATCTTGCCCGCCTTGATGACGCGCTTGAGCCCTTCCCAGGCCAGGGGCTGCATGAGGACCTTGTTGGCGTCCAGGATCAGGTAACCGCCGTTGGCGAGATGCAGCGCGCCGGGCTTGATGAGAGTGAAGTCCGTGACCAGCGCCCCCATTTGCGAGAGGTGTTCCACCCGCCCCACCAGGTTCTGGTAACTGGGGTGATCTTCATAGATCACCGGGGCGCCGTGATTGTCACTGTGATCCACCACCACATTGACTTCGTACCGGCGGAAAATGCCCTTCTCCGCCAGGACGGGTTCCAGGAGCGGGTTGGGCGCCTCCTCCTGGCGGCGGAACTCGTCGAGATTGCCGATGACATCTCCCTGCACGGCCTCCAGATAGGCA
>JALSGV010000005.1 GCA_026982565.1 Gammaproteobacteria bacterium | reverse complement strand
ACAACACCTACATACATACTAACCAAGGGAAACCCATGTCTGGAACAGAAAACGTTTTTCAAGAACGCCGTTCGGCATCGTTGAACCTGATTCGGGAGCTGGTCGATGTCAGGAGCACGGTATTGTCACTGTATGGCGACCTGGCGACCAACCATGCCAATGGGGATGCGCAGGAAGTGATCGATATGCTGGAGAACTTCTGCCAGGCATTGATTGACTATACCGCCGATGCCCACTTCAGATTGTACCGCTATATCGATGAGAAAAAGGAAAGGCGCCATCAGGTCGTTGCCGTTGCCGACAAGGTTTATCCCGATATCGTGGCGACTACCCGGACTATACTCAATTTCAACGAAAAATATGATTTCGATGACCAGGAGCCCCAGCTCAGTGACCTGAAGGCCGATCTGTCCCTCCTGGGTGAATGCCTCGCAGACCGTATCGAGCTGGAAGACCAGGTCATCGATGCCATGCAGCAGGGCCGCAGATAGCTTTCCCCCCGCCCCATAATGACCCGGGCGCGGGGGCCGGCAATTCTTCGCTCGGCGTTGGGTTTCATCATGCGCGCCAGCCCGCATTTTTGCGATGACCGGGTTGTATTTGTTCCCCGCGGGCACTATCTCACCTGAATAGCCATGGTCAGCATCAAGGAAAAAAGAACCCCCCATACCAGCAAGGATCAACTGGACGTACGGCAGTGGCTGGCTTCCCTGGAGCGGGCACGCAGCGCGCGCGAGATGGACGTCATCCGCAAGGCCTGCGACTATGCTCAACAGGCCCATGCAGCGCAGTTTCGCGTCTCGGGTGAACCCTATTTTCAGCATTCCATTGCCGTGGCCAATATCCTTGCGGGACTGGAACTCGACCATGAGTCCATCTCCGCCGCCATACTCCATGACGTGGTGGAAGATACCAACAGTTCTCTGAAGGACATTCAGGAACATTTCGGCAACGGCATCGCCTCCCTGGTGGAGGGAGTGACGAAGATGAAAATGATCCACGCCTTCCAGAGCCTGCCGGAGTCCGACAAAAAGGAGCAAATCCAGTCCGAGAACCTGCGCAAGATGCTGCTGGCCATGGCGGAGGATATCCGCGTGGTGCTCATCAAGCTGGCCGACCGTACCCACAACATGCGCACATTGAGCGCGCTGCCGGAAGAGAAGCAACGGCGCATCGCCCAGGAGACACTGGACCTCTACGCACCCCTCGCCAACCGCCTGGGGATATGGCAGATCAAGTGGGAACTGGAGGATCTTTCCCTGCGCTATCTGGAGCCCGCGGTCTACAAGCGCCTGGCGGGCATGCTGGACGAGCGCCGCATCGACCGCGAGCGCTATATCAGCCGTCTCATCGAGCGCCTCGGCGCCGATCTGGAGAAGGCCTCCGTCAAGGCGGACATCAGCGGCCGTCCCAAGCACATCTACAGTATCTGGCGCAAGATGGAGCGCAAGAATCTGGACTACCACCAGATCTACGACATCCGCGGCATACGGGTGCTGGTGGATACGATACAGGACTGTTATACCGCCCTGGGGGTGGTGCATTCCAACTGGCAGTATATCGCCGGCGAGTTCGACGACTATATCGCCACGCCCAAGGAAAACAACTACCAGTCCATCCATACGGCCGTCATCGGTCCCGAGGGCAAGACCGTCGAGATCCAGATCCGCACCCATGAAATGCACCAACGCAACGAGCTGGGAGTGGCGGCCCACTGGCGCTACAAGGAGAACGCCGGCCGCGATGACAGCTTCGACAAGAAAATCGCCTGGCTGAGAAACGTGTTGGAATGGAAGGACGAGATCACGGATGCCGGTGATTTCGTGGACCAGTTCAAGTCCGAGATTTTCCAGGACCGCATCTACGTGTTTACCCCGCAGGGCAACATCGTCGATCTGCCCAACGGCGCCACTCCACTGGATTTCGCCTACCGCATCCATACCGAGGTGGGGCACCGCTGCCGCGGCGTCAAGGTGAACGGCAAGATGGTGCCCCTGACCTATCGGCTCAAGACGGGACAGAAGGTCGAGGTGTTGACGGTGAAGAATGCCTCGCCGAGCCGCGACTGGCTCAACCCGCATCTCGGCTATCTTGCCACCAACCGCGCCAGATCCAAGGTGCAGGCCTGGTTCCGTCTCCAGGACCGCGACAAGAATATCCAGGAGGGGAGGACGGCGCTGGAGAAGGAACTGCGGCGCCTCGGCATCAGCGGCATCAATTATGAAAAGCTGGCCGAGAAGCTGGGATACGGGCAATGCGATGATTTCTACGTGGCCATTGCGCACAACGAGGTCAAGGCTTCACGTTTCGTAAAGGCGGCGCTGGATCTGAGCACCCCGCAAAAGGCGGACATGGAACCCATACCTCTGACTCGGCGCCGGCGTTCCACCCGCAGCCACGGCAGCCATGTGACCATCCAGGGCATCGGCAATCTCATGTCCCATATGGCCAAATGCTGCAAGCCGGTGCCGGGGGACGAAATCTGCGGCTACATTACCCTGGGCCGCGGGGTTTCCATTCACCGCGCCGATTGCAGCAACCTGCTGCGTTACCTGAACAGCAGCCCGGATCGCATCGTCAGTGTGGAGTGGGGCGGAGTGACGGAGGAAACCTTTCCTGTCGACGTGCAAATCTCGGCCATTGACCGCCAGGGCCTGTTGCGCGATATTACAGCGGTGTTGGCCAACGACAAGGTCAACCTGATTGCCGCCAATACCTTTTCCGATCACAAGCGGCACCTGGCGCAGATGCGCCTGAGCCTGGAGATCGCCAATATCGCTGAATTGAGCCGTATTCTGGCAAGGATCAATCAGTTACCCAATGTGATCGATGTAAAGCGTATAATGCATTGATTTTATGGTGTAATCCAGGCTATATTGAGTCGGCGCGGCAAGCTCCGCAACACCCTGTGGAGGGCGTGTGGAACGTGTGCGGGTGCCGCGCGTAACATCCCGAATTCAAAGGAGTCATCTATGCAATTGCCATTACAGATAACCACCCGCAACATGTCACTCTCCGAGGCGGCTGAAAACGCGATCAGGGAAAAGGTCGCCAAGCTCGAGCAGTTTCACGACAAGATCACCAGTTGCCGTGTCGTGGTCGAGTGCCCGCACCGGCACAGCCAGCAGGGGGTTCTCTATAATGTACTCATCGATATCACCGTGCCCGGCAAGGAGATCATCGTCAAGCGGGAACCCAACGAGGATCTCTACGTCGCCATCCGCGACTCCTTCGATGCCGCCAAACGCCAGCTGCAGGACCACGCGCGGCGCCAGCGCGGCGAGGTCAAGGCCCATGAGGAGGCCCCCACGGGCACCATCAGCCGCATCTTTCCCGAAGAGAACTATGGTTTCATCAGTACTTTCGACGGGAGGGAGATCTATTTTCATCGCAACAGCGTCAAGAACAACGATTTCGACAAGCTGTCGACACAGACTCCGGTGCATTTTTTCGAGGAAGAGGGCGAGGAGGGACCACAGGCTACAGTGGTCATGCCCATCGGCCAATAGACGACGGTAGACGCCGCAAATAAATTGCGGCATGTCCGGTGATATCTGCCATGAAAAACAGGCTCTTTGATGTGGAATGCCGGCAATGCCCACGGCTTGCCGCTTTCCTGCGCGAAGTTCGCGAAAACCATCCGGACTACCACGCCAGACCCGTTCCCCCTTTCGGGGACGGCGATCCCGACCTGCTCATCGTCGGCCTGGCGCCGGGCATGCATGGCGCCAACGCCACGGGGCGGCCCTTCACGGGGGACTATGCCGGCATTCTGCTCTACGACACCCTGTACCGCCACGGCTTCAGCGACCGGCCCGTCTCGGAATCCGCGGACGACGGCTTGCGCCTGCGGGGATGCCGTATCACCAATGCGGTGAAATGCCTGCCCCCGCAGAACAAGCCTCTGGGGGAGGAGGTCAGGACCTGCAACACCTACCTCATGGAAGAACTCGCCGCCTTGAAGGCGGGCGCCGTGATTCTCGCCCTGGGGACCGTCGCCCACCAGGCGGTGCTGCGCGCCCTGGGGCTGCGCCTCAAGGACTATCCCTTCGGGCATGGCCGCGAGCACCCTCTCGCCGAGGGGCGCCTGCTGGTGGATTCCTATCACTGCAGCCGCTACAACACCCAGACACGGCGCCTCACGGAGGCCATGTTTCACGATTTGTTCGCCTCCATTCGCCGCCGTATCGACGCGGAAGACACGCGCGCGGAATATGTTTGACCACAAGGCCTGTATCAAGACACTGCCCACCTGTCCCGGCGTCTATCGCATGCTCAACGAGGGGGGCGACACCATCTACGTGGGCAAGGCGCGCAATCTGAAGAACCGCGTTTCCAGCTATTTCAGCGGCCGCGACGCCTCGCCCAAGACCCGCGCCATGGTGGCCCACATCGCCGCCATCGAGGTCACCGTCACCCATACGGAGAACGAGGCCCTGCTGCTGGAAAACAACCTCATCAAGTCCCTGCGTCCCCGCTACAACGTCCTGCTGCGCGACGACAAGAGCTATCCCTATATCTATTGCGCCACGGACCAGGACTTTCCGCGCCTCAGCTTTCACCGTGGCGCGCGCCGCCGGCCGGGGCGTTATTTCGGCCCCTATCCCAGCACCAGCGCCGTGCGCGACACCCTCAACCAGATGCAGAAGCTGTTTCAGGTGCGCCAGTGCGAGGACAGTTTCTACCGCAACCGCTCACGCCCCTGCCTGCAATATCAGATCAAGCGCTGCAGCGCGCCCTGCGTGGGCAAGATTGACGCGCAAACCTATGGCAAGGCCGTGCGCCATGCCATCATGTTTCTGGAAGGGCGCAACAGCCAGGTCATCGATGAGCTGGTGGCGCGCATGGACGAAGCGGCGGAGCACCTGGAATACGAGGCGGCCGCCCAGTACCGCGACCAGATCAAGCGCCTGCGCAAGGTTCAGGAGAAGC
Source organism: Gammaproteobacteria bacterium (assembly GCA_026982565.1). Lineage (GTDB taxonomy): Bacteria > Pseudomonadota > Gammaproteobacteria > SZUA-140 > SZUA-140 > SZUA-140. The sequence goes on along the minus strand of JALSGV010000005.1, from coordinate 2,099 downwards.
AATACATCACCAGCGACAAGGGCGACCACGACGTGATTGCCTGCCAGGTGCGCGATGGCGTGGGCATCGTCGAGGTTTTTTTCATTCGCGGCGGGCGCAACCTGGGCAAGCGCAGCTTTTTCCCCCGCCATCCCGCCAGCGCCGACGAAACCACCATTCTCTCGGCCTTCATCCCCCAGTATTATCTGGGGCAGGAGCAGATTCCCGCAATCATCGTCAGCCATCGGCCCGAAGACCTCGAATTGCTGGAGGCATCCCTCTCCCTGCAATGCGGGCGGCGCGTCGCCATTCACGCCAGGGTGCGCGGTGAGCGGGCGCGCTGGCTGGAAATGGCGCTGACCAATGCAGCGCACGATCTCACCCGCCGCCTGTCCAGCAAGGCCAACATGCAACAGCGTTTCGAGGCCCTGCAGGCGGAACTGGGGCTGGACGAATCGCCGCGGCGCCTGGAGTGCTTCGATATCAGCCACACCGGCGGCGAATCCACTGTGGCCTCCTGCGTGGTCTTCGACCAGGAGGGACCGCTGAAATCCGCCTACCGCCGCTTCAATATTGCGGATATCACCGGCGGCGACGACTATGCGGCCATGAAGCAGGCCCTGATGCGCCGCTATCTCAAGATCAAGAAAGGCGATGGCATACTGCCCGACCTGCTGTTCATCGACGGCGGCAAGGGGCAACTGCGCCAGGCCAGCGAGGTAATGGAGGACCTGCAGATCGACGGCGTGACCCTGGTGGGCATCGCCAAGGGGGAAGGGCGCAAACCCGGCCTGGAGAAGCTCTATATTGCCAGCCGTGATGACGCGGTCGTCCTGCCTGCCGATTCCCTGGCCCTGCACCTGATTCAGCATGTCCGCGACGAGGCCCACCGCTTCGCCATCACCGGCCACCGCAACCGGCGCGGCAAGGCGCAACAGGCCTCGGTGCTGGACCGCATCCCCGGCATCGGGCCGCAGCGCAAAAAAAAGCTCCTCGACCAGTTCGGCGGCCTGCAAGGGGTATCGCGGGCGGGCATCGATGACCTTGCAAACTTGTCAGGAATAAATAAGGAGCTTGCCCGGCGCATCTATGATATTTTTCACGAAAACAATTGATACCGTGCCATGACGATACCGACCATCCTTACGCTGCTGCGCATCGGGTTGATTCCCGTCTTCGTCCTGATTTTCTACCTGCCCTATGACTGGGCGCGGATAGCCAGCGCGCTGGTCTTTTCCCTGGCCGCCATCACCGACTGGCTGGACGGTTATCTGGCGCGCAGGTTGGGGCAGGCCTCTGCCTTCGGCGCCTTTCTCGACCCTGTCGCCGACAAGCTGATGGTGGTGGTGGCGCTCGTCCTGCTGGTGCAGGTCAATCCCACCCCGTGGATGGCCTTGCCCGCCGCCGTCATCATCGGCCGCGAGATTACTGTCTCCGCACTGCGGGAATGGATGGCGGAGATCGGGCTCAGCAGCCAGGTGGCCGTCAACATGCTGGGCAAGGTCAAGACCACCTGCCAGCTCACGGCGCTCATCATGCTGCTTTTCCAATATCCCCTGTTCGGCATCCCCATCGAGGAGATCGGCTTCATCTTTTTATACGCCGCCGCCATCCTCACCCTGTGGTCCATGGTCATATACCTGCAAAAGGCATGGCCTTCCCTGAAAAAGTCAACTTGACAGGGGAGGCCCACATATAGAGAATATCGGTTTCCTGGTGGGCGGGAATAGCTCAGTTGGTAGAGCACAACCTTGCCAAGGTTGGGGTCGCGAGTTCGAGTCTCGTTTCCCGCTCCAGTTCCGCATTGTTTGGTTTTCCCTGATTCAACCGTTACACCGACAGAGACGGCCTGAATACAGGCTGGGTGGCAGAGTGGTTATGCAGCGGCCTGCAAAGCCGTGGACGCCGGTTCGATTCCGACCCCAGCCTCCATTTCACACCTTTTTGTCCCTTCTCCCCAGGGAGGGTGTCGTAAAAGACTTTGGTTCCTTCTCCCCCATGGGGACCTCGGTGCCCCTTGTGGGTAGAAGGCTAGGATGAGGGGATATAAAATAATGCCTTATCTCCATTTGTCCCCACACCCCAACCCCTCTACCCACAAGGGGCACCGAGGTCCCGGC
>JALSGV010000004.1 GCA_026982565.1 Gammaproteobacteria bacterium | reverse complement strand
GAGGGGTTGGGGTGAGGGGTTTAAGGGGTTGCTCCCCTCTGATCCTTAATCGGTCCCGTTCAGGCGCGACTTGAGAAAATCCACAAGATTTTCCAGTGGAATCTCCTCTGTTGCATCCGCTTTGCGCGCCCTGTATTCGATGGCGCCCGCATCCAGTCCGCGCTCCCCGAGCACCAGGCGGTGGGGGATGCCGATGAGGTCATGGTCGGCGAACATCACGCCGGGCCGTTCCTTGCGGTCGTCAAGCAGGATGGAGAAACCGGCCGCCTTCAGTTCGCCGTAGAGTTTTTCGACGGCTTCCCGCAGGCGCTGCGATTTGTGCATATTGAGGGGAATGAGCATGATGTCGAAGGGCGCCATGGCGGCAGGCCAGACGATGCCCTTGTCATCGTGATGCTGCTCGATGGCCGCGGCGGCGATGCGCGAGATGCCGATGCCGTAGCAACCCATGATCATGGTGACCGTGCGCCCCTGCTCGTCCAGGCAGGTGGCCTTCATGGCCTCGCTGTACTTGGCGCCCAACTGGAAAATATGGCCAACCTCGATGCCGCGGCGGATGGAAAGGGTTCCCGGTCCCTCCGGGTTGGGGTCGCCCTCCACCACGTTGCGTATGTCCGCCGTGCGGGGTTCTGGCAGGTCGCGTCCCCAGTTGGCGCCCCGGTAGTGCCAGCCTTGCTCGTTGGCGCCGCAGATGAAATCGGCCGCCTGGGCGGCGCTGTGGTCGGCGATTACAGGGATGTCCAGGCCCACGGGGCCGATGGAGCCCGCCGGGCAACCGGCAGCGGCCTGTATCTGGTCCGCATCGGCGAAGGCCAGAGGCGAGGCGACTTCCGGCAGTTTCTCCGCCTTGACGGGGTTCAACTCATGGTCGCCGCGCAGTACCAGGGCCACCACTCCCGCTTCACTGCCTCTGACCAGCAGGGTCTTCAGGCATTGCCGGGGCGCAACCCCCAGGAAGGCGCACACCTCGTCGATGCTTTCCTGTTGCGGGGTTTCCACTTTGCCGAGGGGTTCAGCGGGTGAAGGCCGCGGTGTTGCGGGCGGCAGCGCCGCGGCCATTTCCACATTGGCGGCGTAGTCGCCCTCACTGGAAAAGGCAATGGCGTCCTCGCCGGAATCGGCAAGGACATGAAATTCGTGGGACACCCGTCCGCCGATGGCGCCGGAGTCCGCCTGCACGGCCCGGAAATCCAGGCCCAGGCGGGTGAAGATGCGCTGGTAGGTCTCGTGCATCGTCTGATAGGTCTCCTGCAGGGATGCCTGGCTGACATGGAAGGAGTAGGCATCCTTCATGATGAATTCCCGCGCCCGCATGACGCCGAAGCGGGGGCGTATCTCGTCGCGGAACTTGGTCTGGATCTGGTAGAAATTGGCGGGCAGCTGGCGGTAGCTGCGGATTTCGCGGCGGATCAGATCGGTGATGACCTCTTCATGGGTGGGGCCGAAACAGAACAGGCGTCCATGGCGGTCCTGCAGGCGCAGCAGTTCCAGGCCATACTGCTCCCAGCGTTGGGATTCCTGCCACAGCTCGGCGGGTTGAACGGCGGGCATGAGGACTTCCTGGGCGCCGGCGCGGTCCATCTCCTCGCGCACCACGGCCTCGATGCGGCGCAGCACCCGCAGTCCCATGGGCAGCCAGGTATAGAGTCCCGCCGCCAGCTTGCGGATCATGCCCGCGCGCAGCATGAGGCGGTGACTGATGATTTCGGCGTCGGCCGGGGTTTCCCGGGTGGTCGCCAGCAGGAACCGGGAGGTGCGCATCGGCTCTTAGAGAGAACTCCAGTTGGATTTCTTGCGCCAGCGGATCTTGGGAATCACCAGTCCGATGCCCATGCCGAGGAGAATCACCCCCGCGCCCACCATGAACCAGTCGCGGGCGGTGCGGTCCTTGAGGGCGGCGTTCTCTTCCTGGGTCATCTGGTAGTCCGCCTCCAGTTTGCGCAACTTGATCTTGAGGGCCTTGTTCTCGTTGTCCAGGGCCAGGGCGCTGGCGGAGGTCTTTTTGATGCGTGTCAGCTCGGCGCTGAGTTCCTTGTTTTCCTGGGTGAGTTTCCTGATCTGCGAGTTGAGGCTGCCCTTTTCCTTGGAGAGGACGTTGACGTTCTGATCGAACTGGCGGTTGCTGGCCTCCAGCGCGGCAAGCTTCTTCTCCGTTTCAGCGAGGCGCTGGCGCGCGCTGGGGGTCCTGTCCAGGTAGCGCGTGATGACCCAGCCTTCCACGCCGTTGGGCGCGCGCACGCGGGAATAGCCCGTGTCGGGGTTGGTCTCCAGCACCTCGACCGCCGTGCCGCTGCGCAGCATTCTGAGAATCTGGTGCTTGGTGCTCTCCCCGCTGCGCAGGGTGACCTCCAGCTGGTCGGTGATATAGCGGGTGTCGGCGTACAGGGCCGTGCTCAGGACAGCGCCCAGAACAAAAACGAAAATCTTCACAGCAATTCCTTTTTGAAATCAGTGTCGCTCACTATAGGCACAGGCTTGCACAATATCAACGCCTTGCGGCCAATTTGCGTTCCCATTTTAATGCCGTGTCGACGATGAAATCCAGGTCGTCATGGCGGGGCGTCCAGCCCAGGGTGTCGCGGATCCTGCCGGAATCGGCCGTCAGCGCGGGGGGGTCACCCGGACGCCGCGCTGATTCCACGATGGCCAGGGGGGCGCCGTTCACGCGCTGCACGGCGTCCAGTACCTCGCGCACACTGTAGCCGTGGCCATAGCCGCAATTCAGAATGGTGGATTCGCCGCCGCGGGCGAGATAATCCAGGGCCTTCAGGTGGGCATCCGCCAGGTCGTCCACGTGGATGTAGTCCCGGATGCAGGTGCCGTCGGGCGTGGGATAGTCCGTGCCGAAGATCTCGATCCTGTCACGCTTTCCCGTCAGTACCTCGCAGGCCACCTTGATGAGGTGGGTGGCCTCGGGCGTGGACTGCCCGATCTGACCTTGCGGGTCGGCGCCCGCCACGTTGAAATAGCGCAGGATGACATAGTTCAGGCCACAGGCGCGGGCGAGGTCCCTGAGCATCCATTCGCTCATCAGTTTCGAACTCCCGTAGGGGTTGATGGGCTGCACGGGTGAGTCTTCCGCGATGGGGATCTCTTGCGGGATGCCATAGACGGCGGCCGTTGAGGAGAAGATAAAGCGTTCAACGCCGGCCTCGGCGCAGCACGCCAGCAGGTTGCGGGTGTTGCAGGTATTGTTGCCGTAGTACTTCATGGGATCGGCCACGGATTCCGGCACCACGATGTGGGCGGCGAAATGCAGCACGGATTTGATGTCATGTTCTTTCAGGATGCGGCTCACCAGCGCCATGTCGCCGCTATCGCCCTCGATGAGTTCCCCGCCGATGACGGATTCCCTGAACCCCGTGGACAGGTTGTCCAGCACGATGACCCGCTCGCCCCGCGCCGCGAGCTGTTTCACCACATGACTGCCGATATACCCCGCGCCGCCCGTTACCAGAATCGTTTCATCATTCATCTTGTCGTTCCCTGTTGAACCAGTGTGAGATCTTACCGTATTCAGTGCTTATCGCGCATGGCGGAGGGTTCTTGAGTGTTTTCAGAGGGGAGGCGAATGATTGTTTTCCTGCCTTCCGGAAGGAATCAGGGGCTCAGCAACAACCGCCGCCGCTTTTCCCATGACTCGCCCCCTTGGTTTCGGATGCCGGGCGGCGGGTTCCGGGGGGCGCGCACCAGGGTTTCGGCTCCGCCAGCCGTTGCGGGGTGATGCCGATGAAATCGTTTTGATAGGGGCCTTTCATCAACTGATGGTAGGTGCGCTCACAGACGGCCATGCGTTCCCCGCGGGGGTAGACGTGATCTTCATCGTCCCTGACTTCTGCATAGGGGCCTTTGTAGATGACGGCATGTCCGCGATCCAGGCATGCGTCGCCCGCGCCCTTGATGGCGGTGAGGGTCACGGAGCGGAATTCGATGCCTTCGATGACCTGCCACGGCTCGCCGTCCCACTTGTCGAGCTTGATGGCCATGAACCCCGCCTCTTGAAAGGCCTGGATGAAGGCCTGTTCCTGAAAGGCGCCGGAAATGCAGCCGCTCCACAGTTCCGGATCCTCCTTGAGATGTTGCGGCGCCGCCTCGTCGCTGACGATATCCGCGATGGCCACCCGCCCCCCCGGCTTGAGGACGCGGTGGATTTCCCGGATCATCTGCTGTTTCTCGTCGTCATGAACGAGATTCAGCACACAATTGGAGATCACCAGGTCGATGGAGTTATCGGCGATCAAGGGATGCTTGTGACGCTGCTCAGATATCCAGTCGTGGAGACGGTGATAGTCGGCGGCGTTGCCCACCGGGTGGTCGGACAGATGGCCTTCCAGGGCGGACAGGTCCAGGGCGAGGTCCTGAATATAGCCCTTGCAGAAACGGACCCGGTCCTGTCCCAGTTTGGCGGCCATCTCTTCCTGGTATTTCCGGGCCAGGGCCAGCATGTCATCGTTCATGTCGATGCCGATGACCTTGCCGTGTTCTCCCACCAGTTGCGCCGCCATGTAGCAGATCTTGCCGCCCCCGCTGCCCAGGTCGAGCACCACATCGCCCTCACGCACATAACGCGAGGGGTCGCCGCAGCCATAGTCCTTTTCTATGATTTCCCGCGGCAACAGCGCCAGCAGGCTGTCGTCGTAGCTGACAGGGCAGCACAGGCTGGCCTGCACCGCCTGGGCGCCTGCCGAATATCGCTGGAGTACGGATGCCTTGGTGTTCATGGTGTGATTGCTCCTGTCTGTCGCTATTTGAGCGCCCCGCCGCAACTGCTGCCCTGCCCGGCGGTGCAGCCATAACAATGATCCCTGATGGTCACTGGCAGACCTTTCAGGGATTTCCCCGTCAGCTGGCCGATATGGGTATGTGGCTGGCCATTATAGCGCAAGGGCAGTCCCAGCAACTGGTTGAAATCACAGTCGTAGACATAGCCCTGCCAGTCGACGCTGATGAGGCGCCGGCACATGACGCCGTCCAGGTTCTGCGCCTGGAAGGCCCCGCGCAGCAGGGCCATGTATTCCTCGAACTGTCCCTTGGAGATCAGCATGCTGCCGAAGCGTTGAATGGGCATGTTGGTGAGGGTGAAGAGCTGGTTGAAGGAAATTCCGTAATTTTCGAGCAGATGCATTTTGTAGTCCTGCTCCAGGCTGGCCTGGGGCGGCGGCAGGACGGGCCCTTGCGGGTTGTAGACCAGGTTGAGGCGCAAGGCGCCATCGGCCTGGCCATAGCCCAGTGCATTGAGTCTTTGCAGGGCGCGGATACTGGCGCCAAAGACGCCCTTGCCCCGTTGCCTGTCGACGTTCTCCTCCAGGTAGCAGGGGAGCGAAGCGGTAATCTCGACTCCGTGACCGGCCAGAAATTCCGCCAGGCCGGCCTGATCGGGTTCCTCCAGAATCGTCAGGTTGCAGCGATCCATCACGTGAATATCCATTTTCCTGGCCTGTGTCACCAGCTCGCGGAAATGGGGGTTCATCTCAGGCGCGCCGCCCGTGATGTCCAGGGTGCGGATATCGCCATGGCGCAAATAGTCCAGTACGGCCAGCACCGTGTCATGGGACATGGATTCCTTGCGCCGCGGCCCGGCATTGACGTGGCAGTGCAGGCATTGCTGATTGCAGCGATAGCCCAGGTTGACCTGCAGGGTTTCCGCCCGGGCGCGTTTCAGGGGAGGAAAGTCTGTTTTTTCCAGTAATTCCAGTGTTGCGTGCATGATTTTATTCTCTACTGCGTGACTAAGGATTATAAGGGAAGCTATGTTTGGGAGACAGCCCGAATCTTCATCTGCCGGTATCCACGTCCCGGTCTGGAGGCCTGAGTTTTCTGATGATCACTGGCGCCAGGGCGAACAGCCCCAGCAAGGCCAGGGCAGCCAGGATCTCCAGGGAAACCAGCTCGTCGAGCGTGTCGATACGTCCCAGGGATTGGCCGAGATTGGCGAAAACGAAGCTGCCTGGCGCAATACCGATGGCCGTGGCCAGAAAATAAGTACGGGTCTTGATGGGCGTGAAGGCCGGCGCCAGGTTCACCAGCCAGAAGGGGAACACGGGCACCAAACGCAGGAACAGCAGGTAATTGAAGGCGTCGCGGTGAAAACCGGCGATGAGCCTTTGCAGCAGGGGCCCCAGCCTGCGCTGCGCCATTTCGGCGAACAGATAGCGCGCCGCGAGAAAAACCAGCGTGGCCCCCAGGGTCGCTGAAAAAAGGATAATGGCCGTGCCGGTCCAGCGCCCGAACAGAAATCCCACCACCAGTGACAGTATCACGGCGCCAGGGATGCTGAGGGCGGTGGACAGGGTGTAGACGATGATGGTGAACAGCACCATGAGGGCAAAGTTGTTTTCCGTGTAACCCAGCAGCGCGGCGCGGTTTTCCTTGATGGTCTGGAGATTCAGATACTGATCGCCGCCCAACACAAAAAATGCCGCAAGCCCGCCCGCGAACAGGGCCAGGATCACGATTTTCATCCACGTCGAGGCGGGGCGTTTGGGTGACGGTTGCGTATCAGTCATGGTGATGGTCATGGCGGAGTACTAGATTGCAGTTCATAATTTTACAGCGTCGTAATAATCGATGGTGATGACTGTGAGCCAGGTTCACTCAGGCTTCCAGATGGATAAGGCTGGGTCGCGCGCCCCAGAAAAATCTTACAGTATGCTGGTTATTTTACGGTGATTCCCCTGAGGATTCCCGTGAATCTCCCTGTTGCCTGTGCGGACAAATGCATATATGATTGCCTTTGACAGGGAAGTCGGACGCGCAACGGTCATGGAAGAACAGCGTGTCTAACCGAGCGCAGAAATTTGCTCGGGGAGATTGTGCCGTTTCCCGTAAAGCCCCGCGGGCAGGGAAGCCCGCGGGGCTTTGTCACTCACCTGCCCCGCCGCAAGGCGGCCAATTGGCCCCGATATTCCGTTCACCAATTAACCCGGCAACAATCTATGGTATCAGCCATTGCGTGCCGGTTCACCGCAAGGCGGCGAAAGGCCGCTGTAGTCATTCTACAGCAAATTTCACCAACGCAGTCAGTAAGCAAAATAAACCCCGCCTATCACTGGTAAGCGCTCCCGAAGAAGCACTGTATGCCGTTTCAGAATTATCTGGCGAGTGGTTTTCCGTATAATGCTGTTATTTGGGGATCTGTTTCGGACAATGGCATTACGCAATCGTATAGCAATTATTCATAACCTGGCCAAAAGCGGAGGGACGATTATATCAAGATCCATGGGGGCGATGAACTCCATCCTTCTTTTTAGCGAGATACATCCGTGTGGGCCCTCAATGATTCGGTTGTTGCTCGATACACCTGAGTTGTCTAGAAATTATGATATTCGTTATCAGGCACAGGCTTGGTATGGTATTGATGATAGTGGGATTTCAGAGGGAGAGAGTTTCGTGCAAGTTTTGCGCGCCATTACAGAGAGAGCCTCTTCCATGAACCGCACTGTCGTGTTGCGTAGTTGGTCTCACATTGATTTTCTAGGTATCCCCTTCACTAATCCATCGGGAGTTTGTGGATTGACGCAGGCACTGGAAGCTCATTTTGAGCTGAGGCATATCGGGGTTCTTCGTCATCCTGTTGATCAATGGTTATCGATGAGAACGCGCTTGGTTTATAAAGATATTACACTCAATAATTATCTTGCCGGCTATGGGAGATTTATTCAGCAGGACCATGTTGAGCGCTGGCTGACTTATGAGTCCTTTGTGTTGGATCCTGATGCCTTTCTGAAAGCCGCATCTCAAATGCTCAGGATCGAATTCGATCCGTACTGGTCAAGCCATTGGCAGGAAAATTCTCGTATTACTGGCGACCGAATGGCTTCGGGGCCTGTGGTTAGAGAAATCAGGTTAGGGCCCAAAAGGCCTGTAAACCAATCTCTTCTTGATCAGTTCTGGGCCTCCAGAGCCTACCATGAGATTCTGAGTGCTACGGGTTACAAACATCCTGTTGCTTCGTAGACAAGGTCTGCAAGTGCGCCTGCCACCGCCTTCGGTGGAAATGGGTGAAGCAGATATCATCAAGGGTTATTCTGGAGTCAGTACCAAATGGACAGAAATAGCTGTGTCACCGAAGCCGAGAAGCCATAAAGAGGCTCTTCCCCTGGCGCAAAGCCGGACCGCGTGATGTCGCGGAAATCGTCGTATTCGAACAGGATGTAATCGTATTTCAAGTTGATGCTGCCCTTGTCGATGTAGCGCATGCCCTTGGGGAATATCTGGTAGCTCACGCCAAAGCCGAAGGTCTGGTTCGAGTAAGAACTCATCTCCTTGTCGCGGGCCAGGTAGTTCTGCGCCTGGGCGTAGGGAAACAAATCGCTGTAGAAGTCCGCCTTGCCCTGCTCGTAGTAACGGTACTTGAAATCCAGCAGCCAGTTTTTGCCGATGGGGTGGGTATAATTCACGCCGGCATTGAAGGCACGGATGCCCCAGTCGTCGCTGAAGTAGCGGTATTCCCCTCGAATGGAGGCGCGGTAGGGCAGGTAATAGATGGCGCGCAAGGCTACTGCATTGCTGGTGCGCGTGCGCGGGTAAACCTCGGGCTCGAAGCTGTATCCATTGGCGTTGCCGGGGTCCAAATACCTTACCGAGCGGTAGGGGTTGTTGAGGAAGCCCTCATCGGTAATGGTCTGAAAATTGAGCGCCAGCAGCATATGCTTGGTCATCACCTGGGAGATACCCAGTGAGTAACTTTGCCGGTCGGCGTCTTCCTTGAAGTCTGGGTCTCCGGTCTTGGTGATTTCGTCCCAGCCGCGCGCATAGCCCATGGAGATGGTGGTCAGGTCGCCGAACATGTCCTGGCTGATGGTGAAAAAGGTCGACTGGGCGTCGAAGTCGTTTTCCACGCTGTTGGTGTAGCCCATGCTCATAATGGATTTGTTGAAAAGATAATCCACACCCACGGATTTCTCCGTGCGTTTCTCCGTGTAGGGACTGGCGGCGGTGATGACGTCGATGGTGGCGCTGGTGATGGAGTCCACGTAATAGTTGGCCGACAGGGAACTGTTTTTGGAGACCTGCTTGCGCACCAGGATGGAGGGGCCGTTGACTTCCAGCCCGCCGCCATCGTAGGCATGGTAGAGGGCGTCTGAACGGTCTTCAGGCAAAACGGCTGCCAGCAGGGGCATCAGGCCCCACAGCAGGGCCAGCGCGCCCAGGAGGGCGGGGCGCGTAAAGCGCATGATTTGAGCCGCCCTAATTACAGCCACAGCCCCCACCCTGGCTGCCCTCTGCGCCCCGGGCGCTTTCCCTTGCCTGGTAGACGTGCGTCTCATAGGCGGCCGAGGCCGGGTCACGGCTGAAATTCATGATGGGGTCGGCGAGGAGATGGCGCTCATAGGGCTTTACCCATGGCTTGATGCCGCACCCCGGTAGTACGGCGAGGATGGCCAGCAGCGCCAGTAAGCAGAATATCGTTTGTCTCATTCCTTGATGAGTTCCTTGATCTGCGCTTCATACTCCACTTCATAGCCCGGCATGTAGCCCAGGTGCAGGTAACGCATGTTGCCATCGCGGTCCACCATGATGGTGCTGGGCATGGCCATGACTTCGTAGAGTTCTGTCACATGATTTTCGCTGTCGAAAAGGATGGGGAAGCCGACGGGGATCTCCTCCAGCAGTTTTTCGGCCAGGGCGCTGTCCTCTTCCACATTGATGCCCAGGATGGTAAAGCCCATGGGGCTGTAACGGCTGTAGAGCTGATCGAGGAGGGGCATCTCCTGGCGGCAGGGGCCGCACCACGAGGCCCAGAAATTGATCATCACCACCTCGCCGCGGAATTCGCTCAGCCTGAGATTCTCGCCGCCGCGGCTCTTCAGGGTGAAGTCGGGCGCCGGGCCGCTGATTTCCTCCGCGCCGGTGGGGGGGGCGAGCAACAATGCGCCCAGGAGCAGCAGGAAAGGAAAGTAAAATTTTTGCATAATCAATTTCATGACATGTCGCCTCTTGAATTAGGCCTGAATCCACGGGTTCAGGTCAGAAAAAAACAGTCAAGCCGCCATCGATCTCGATATTGTGGGTGGTCTTGTCCTCGCCCGTGACATCGATATCGAAAATATGATCGCGTACGTCCATGTGCAGGGCCAGCCAGTCCGTCAGCAGCAGGCGGTAGCCGGCGCCGAAATTGAGCGTAAAGCGCGCATCGCCGGCAAAATCCGTGCTGCCGATGCCGCCGATGACATACAGTGAGGAGTTGAAGGCGCGCCTGGAGCCGATGAAGGTCTCCCCCGGCAGCAGGTTATAACCCACGGACAAGTTGTAATAGGAAAGTTTTCTCTCCTCGTCGGTGAGCAGTTCCGCGCCGCCGCTCAGGCGTTCGTAGCTGGTCTTGTCTGTATCGGTGCGCCCATAGGCGGCCTCCAGGAACAGGTCCTCGGTGACGTGATAGGCGGCGCGTAAGCCATAGACCAGGTTGGCGCCGAAATCCTCCACGCTCATGATGCCGGCATAGGCGCCGATCTCGAAGTCCTCGGTATCGATCTTGGCCACCTTGATCTCCTTGCGATCGATTTCAGGCTTTATGACGGGTTCCTGATCCGCGCCCGCGGACGCCGCGGCGAGGGGCGGGTATGCGAGGAGCGGGAGCGCTGCCATCAGAAAAAGAATGCGAAGCCGGCTTTCCATTCGTTGATTTCCTTGTTGTCGTTCTTGCTGGTGAATATCACATAATTTCTGTATTCAGCGCGCAGAATAAACCTGCGCGTCAGATAGGCGCGTACGCCCACGCCCGCGTGGCTGAGTTGGTCCGTGCTGTCCTGTGACTTCACCAGCGTCTTGCGCGTGTTTGTATCGATGATACCCGTCCCCAGGGAAAAAAACGGTGAAATGCGCCACATGGGGAAGGGCTGGGCCAAGAGATCGATATTGCCCATGATGCTGTTGGAAAAATCACCGAACAATTGTGTTACCGACAGCTCACCCGACAGGTTGGCGTTGAATGCATAGGCTCCATACAGGGAGATGACATCCGAACCTGAAAAATCCCCGCCCATGATGCCCATTTCCCAGCGCCGCCGGGTGAAGTCGCTGATTGCGGCTTCATTGAAGTCTGTCCGTTCGCCTTCATCAGTCAGGGTCAACTCCATTTCCTGTCGCTTCACCCAGCCTTCCTTGCCACTGGCGCCGCGTACCTTGAACCAGTCCGTGCGCCGCTTGAGAATCACTATCCACTGGCCGCGCTCCACCACATGGAATACAGGGTAGCTGCGTCCCGGGCCGGTACGCAGTTCGAGAAACGGATCGGCAACCTGGACCCGAGGACCCTGCTGCGCCCCCAGCGCGGCATTCATCAGCAGGCACTGGAGAAGAATGAATAATAGCGCGTAGGTTTGCATGCAAATGTCGTTGAGCGGTTTCAAGCCTTGGCGGCAGAATCGGCCATTACTTTAAAGTCTTCAATGCGGAATCCGCAAAAGCCCCTCTTCCTCCGTAGTGTGCTGTAAAAAGGTTTTGTCCCTTCCCCCCCGGAGGGAGAGGGGCTTTTGCGACGAACTCCTTTGGGATTAAGGCCAAGCGAGGGGTATGTGCCTTGAACATCATGGCGGTGGCACGTCGAAGGGGTTGTTATAGTATTGCGCGCCGATATCCAGCCACTCGGCAACCAGTTTGAGTTCCGCCGGCGTCAGTCTGCCGGCATGGGTGCCGCCTGCATCGAACAGGCTGAAAAAGCGCCCTTCGCTGGCCTGGGCCCCGGCGGTGGACAGGGCAGGGGAAACGCCCACGGTTATCATAATGGGGATGGGGTTGCCCAGGGCGTCGAGGATGGGATCGCCGTTGGCATCCACCTCGAACAGCGGGTTGCCATTCCCATCGGTGGCCTGAATCAGGCGGTCCTGCAGGGCGCCCATGTTGATTTCCTGTTCGTTGTCGTTGAATAACAGTTCCCGGTAAGAAGTGAAGTGGGCGGGCTGGTCGCTGGAGGCGCCATCACTCAGGTCCAGTTGGGCGGCCGGTACCTGGGGGTTGTCCATGGCATCCACAGGGCTATGACAGGCGGTGCAGGTATCGGCGCCCCTGTCCTTGCCCCATAGCGGGTGGATGTGTTCTTCGTAGTTGATGACGATGCGGCAACCGATATCCCAGGCGCTCAGACATGGGGTGGAGGTGGGGGGCAGGGTGGTGAAGTCCGTATCGCTATAGGAATAGCTGAAGGATGCGTCCCTGGCCCTGCCTGCAGCGACCTCGTCGGTCCATATGTCGTCATAGACGATATCGACGCTGGGTGTGAGGGCGTTGGCATCGATGCGGGTGCGGGTCTGCGCCATGGTTTCTCCAAAGTCGGAGAAAAGGCTGCTGACGGTATTGGGAAAGGGCAGGCCGGTGGCCTGCGAGCCCGCATTGACAGGTGGAGGCCCCTCGTCGTGGCCGTGGGGCAGGCCACTGTTGTGGTCGTGGCAACCATTGCAGGTTACTTCTTCTCCGGGACGGACCTGGATCCAGTTCTGATGGCGGGCGCCTATGCGGCGTCCGTTCAAGTCCAGTACGCTCACGGCCAGGGGAACGTTGGCCGGAACCTTGATGCGTACGGAGCCATCGGGCTCGATGGGCGCATAGGCTATGATCTCCCGCATGAGCTGCTGACTGCTGCGCCCGAATGCCGTGCCGCGCAGGTCGACGAGATCGCGGTCGGGCATGGAGACAGCCTTGACCACGCGCAGAAAACGGGCGGGACGCTGCTCCGCCGTGAACTGCGCCGGGTCCGCCAGAGTGGCGATATCACTCGCACCCGAACCCATGTCATTGAAGCTGCCATCGAAGTCATAGACGCTGCGAATATGCAGAATGCCCGCGCCTTCCTCGGCGAGGTCAGGGTCCAGTTCCACGCCGCTGAGCTTGTCGGCGAGAATCTCCGGGCGCGTGCGTGACTGGGCGGCGATCACCTCGGTGATCATGATGCCTTCCTGGGGGGCAAAGACGGGTATCTGGGTGTCTTTACCCATGTCGTACATATAGACGCCGTAGAGCGGCGGCGCCATTTCCACATTGGGGTCGGCAAGGCGGTCATCGGTGCAAGGAGCGATGGCATTGTTCTCCACCACCCGGCATGGGCTCCAGCTGACGAGGGCGCGGTTGCTGCCATCCCAGAGGGGGTAGGCCGACATGAAGCGCCCTCCAGGAGAGGGTGCGGTGGGGTCCGTATCGACATTATTGATGGTGGCGGGAGTCTGTGCCGGACCGCTGAGAATACCCTGGTTTTGCCAAGTGGGTTGTTCGTTGTCGATATAGTCCGCCGTATTGATGAGAATGGCGTTACCCCCCGGATCGATACCGGAGAAGGGTTTGATGATGGCCATGACCCGGCCGTCCTCTTGCTCGCGGGCCTGGACGAACTGTATCTGGGAGCCGTTTGTGCCCGTGGCATGGCTGTGGGCCCCATAGCGGATGCGCAGTTCGGTACCATCGGGCCGTACCGTGTAGAGGCTGACCTGGTTGCGTGATCCCATGTTGTCCCAACGGCTGAACAGGATCTCGCCGCTTTCCAGCACCGCAGGATCCAGGTCATGACTTTGGTTGAAGGAGATCTGTTTGATCTCACTGCCATCCTCATTCATGACGTGAAGCACCAGGGCGGGATTGTCGCGGTCCTCGTCCAGGGCCGCAAACTGGGGTTTACCTTCATCGAGCAGGGTGGCCCTGGACTGGCGCTGGCGCGTGGAGGAAAAGACGATGCGCCCGTCGGGCAGGTAATGGGGCGCCACATCCTGCCCGTCCTCGGCAGTGATATCGGAGGTGATGATGCGCCGTAACTGGTCGGACTGGATATCGTATTCCCAGATATTCCAGGTAGGCTGATCCTCGGGGTCAGCGTCCTCGATCTCGGGCGCACGCATGGCGAACAGCAGTTTGCTGCCGTCATAGGAACTTTCCACGTCCTTCACATCGCCCAGTCCACCGGTTTCCCGGAAAGTGATGTTTTTTTCCTTGGCGCTGGCAGCGGCCAGGCTGCGGTAGAACAGGTCGCCACCGGCATTGAATTCCGTGGCGTCACGCAGATCCGTCCGGGCTTGGGGGTCCGCAGGCAGGGGGCGCTTGACATATGCGATGCCAAAGGCCTCGACGACGGGGTCGACGCCTTCACCACCGCCACAGCCATTGAGGAGCAGCGTGGCCAGGATCAACAGGGCCGGCAGGCGGAATCCTCCTGCCAGGGTGGAGTGAGATCGTGAATGTGCTTGGCTTCGCAATGTGAATCTCTTTAGTCATGTTGTGCCGTTTGTCGCAGGCGGGACAGCAGGGTTTCACCCCCGTTGCAACCTTCTAACAGCGGCTGTCGTGTTAGCTATCTGAAGTGCGGTGTTTATTATCGGTCAGGGCATTATGATCAAACTGAGGTTCGAATCACAAAACCCTCTTCCAAAACCTGCATAATTCATAACACGTTAAACGCAGACAGCTGTGCAGTCGTTCCCCAGGATGCCGCTATTGAACGTTGCTGGACGGCGATTTGTTCCGAGAGTATAGGAAAATTCCCAATATGAAGCAGCCCAATCTACAATGTCGAAAACTCAGGCTCCCGGCAGGCGTCCTAGTGTTGTTACTCTCCGCCGTGTTGGCGGCAACCGCTTTGGCCGGGCCACGGGAGCAGGCCAGGCGCCTTCATGACCGCCTGGCGGGCGTCCCTCCGAGCGAGGCCGTGCTGGCCGGCATGGAGGCCGATATTCAGGCTGGCCGCCCCGAGGATGCGGCGGTGAAGGCCATGGAGAACAGCGCCTTCTACAATGTGACCCTGAAGAATTTTGTCACCCCGTGGACCAATGAGGAGCAGACGGTCTATGCTCCCCTCAACGACTACACCGCCACGGTGATCGGCATGGTCCGCGATGATGTGCCCTTCAATACTCTGTTGTCTGCGGATCTGGTCTACATCGGTGATTCCAGCCTCGGCCTGCCGCCTTATTCCATGAGCAACAATGATCACTACGAGGCCATGGAGAATCAGGGCGTCGATCTCAAAACCAGCCTGATACCCGTGCAACAATCGGCAGTGACCGATCTGCCCGCTTCCGCGACGGCGGGCATCGTCACAACACGGGCGGCGGCCAAGGCCTTTTTCAGCGCCGGCACCAACCGCGCCATGTTCCGCTTCACTCTCCTCAATCACATGTGCACCGACCTGGAACAGATCAAGGACAACAGCCGCCCTTCGGATCGCGTCCGTCAGGATGTTTCACGCAGCCCGGGCGGTGACAGCCGCATTTTCATGAATGCCTGTGTCGGCTGCCACAGCGGCATGGACCCGTTGACGCAGGCCTATGCCTATTTCGACTATGACCTCACCGCCGGCAGATTGGTGTATACGCCGGGTGTGGTGCAGCCGAAATATCTCATCAATGCCGATAACTTCAAATATGGTTTTGTCACGACCGATGACCGTTGGGACAACTACTGGCGCAATGGGCCCAATGCCCTGCTGGGGTGGGATACCTCACGTCCCGCGTCTGGCGCCGGACCCAAATCCATGGGGCAGGAGCTGGAGAACAGTGAGGCCTTTGCCCGCTGCCAGGTGGAAAAGGTTTTCAAGGCCATGTGCTTCCGGGCGCCCGGAAACAGCACTGACCGCGCCCAGGTGGATACCATGCTGGCCGCTTTCAAAGGCGGCAATTACAATCTGAAACAGGTGTTCGCTGCATCAGCCGTCTATTGCATGGGAGATTGATCATGAAGAATACGGTCAGAACCACGTTTCTCGTATGCCCCGGCCGGTTCGCCCCGCTGCAATGGCGCAGGGGCTTGGCCTCCGTTCTGCTGGGCCTTATGGCCATTATTCTGACTGGTTGCGGCGGCGGTGCCCCTACCGAAGCGCTTCCCAATACGGGTGGCGCCCAGGCCGTTACTTACACGGGTCCGGCGCCATCCACTGCCGATGTGCAGTTGTTCAAGCTCAATGTATGGGACAATCTGAGCGCCGGAAACCGCTGTGGCGCCTGTCATGGCGCGGGCGGCCCGGCTTCACCGGCGTTTGTGCGTGAAGATGATGTCAATCTGGCCTACGGGTTGGCCAATCCCCTGGTGGATCTCGCTTCACCGGCGGACTCGCGTCTGGTGACCAAAGTGGCGGGCGGGCACAATTGCTGGCTGGCCTCCGACAGCGCTTGCGGCGCGGTGATCACCGCCTATATAGAGGCCTGGGCCAATGGCGCCGTGGCCGGGGGTGGGCGGCAGATCCAGCTCGTCGCGCCCGTGGACAAGGACCCGGGTGCCAGTAAAAACTTTCCGTCCGACTCCACCCAGTTCGGCGCCACGGTCTATCCCTTGCTGACCGCCCATTGCGCCGGCTGTCACGACGATGCCTCGCAGACGCCCCAGGCGCCCTTTTTCGCCGCCGCCGATGTGGATGCGGCCTACGAGGCCGCCAAGGCCAAGATTGACCTGGACAATCCGGCCAATTCTCGCCTGGTGGTACGGCTGCGCGGCGAGTTCCACAATTGCTGGAGCGCCGATTGCCAGAATGACGCCGATACCATGGAGGCCGCCGTCACGGCCTTCTCCGACCCTATCGCCCTCACTCAAATCGATCCCCAGCTGGTGGTCAGCAAGGCGTTGAAATTGACCGATGGCATCATCGCCAGCGGGGGCAGCCGCGTGGAGAAGGATATCATTGCCCTTTATGAGTTCAAGACCGGGCAGGGCAGCGTCGCCTATGATACCAGCGGCGTGTCACCAGACCTGCATCTCACCCTGAGCGGCAATGTGAGTTGGGTTGGCGGCTGGGGCGTCGAGTTCCTGGACGGCAAGGCGCAGGGCTCAACCACCGCCAGCAAGAAGCTCAGCGACTTGATCAAGGCTACCGGTGAGTATTCCATCGAGGCCTGGGTGGTGCCCGCCAACGTGACTCAGGAAGGACCTGCGCGCATCGTCAGTTATTCCGCCGGTACCCAGGCGCGTAATTTCACCCTGGGGCAGACACAATATAATTATGACTTTCTGCACCGCAGCAGCACCACCGACGCCAATGGCGAGGCGGCCCTGTCCACCGCTGACGCCGACGAGGATCTGCAGGCGACCCAGCAGCACGTGGTGGTCACTTTCGATCCCGTCAACGGGCGGCGCATCTATGTCAACGGCGTGTTTACCGGCGATGTGGATTCCGTGCCCGGCGGCACCCTGGTGGACTGGGACGACAGCTACGCCTTCGTGCTCGGCAACGAGGTATCGGGAGACCGTCAGTGGCAGGGCAAGCTGCGCCTGGTGGCCATCCACAACCGCGCCCTCACGCCCGAGCAGATACAGCAGAACTTCGAGGTGGGCGTGGGGGAGAAATTTTTCCTGCTCTTCAACGTCACCGACCTGGTCGATGTGCCCCAAAGCTATATCATGTTCGAGGTCAGCCAGTTCGACAACTACAGCTATCTGTTCAATGCGCCCGTCTTCATCAGCCTGGACGCCGGCGCCCGGCCCGACGGTATTCCCGTCAAGGGCATGCGCATCGGCATCAACGGCAAGGAGGCCGTCGTCGGCCAGGCCTACCGTAATCTGGATACCACCATCACCAGCGCATCGTACAGTGGTTCCGGCCAGGTGCTGTCCACGCTGGGAACCGTCATTGCCCTGGAGAAGGGCGTCGACGCCGACGAGTTCTTTCTCACCTTCGAGGTCCTGGGTAACAATACCAATGTGGTCACCGAGCCGGCGCCCCTCGCGCCCCCGCCGCCGCCAGATGCCGATCCCGTCTCCGACATCGGCGTGCGCACCTTTGCGGAGATCAATGCCACCATGGCGGCGGTCACCGGAGTCAGCCCCACTCAGAACAGCGTCAAGACCGTCTATGACACCATCGCCCAGCAGTTGCCGCCGGTGGAGAATATCGAGGGATTCGTTTCCGCCAACCAGATGGCGGTGGCCCAGCTCGCCATCGAGTACTGCAATGCGCTGGTGAACGATACGGCTTTGCGTGACGCCTATTTCCCCGGGTTCAATTTCAATGCCGATGCCAACAGCGTGAGTTCAGCCGACTGGGACAATCTGATCATCACCCCCCTGCTGGAAAAAATGATGGGCGTCAACGTGGCCAACCAGCCGGACTCGGCCGCTGTCACGGCTGAGATCAATCTGTTGATCACCAATCCGGCCGACAACAAGCCCATCGGCGCACCGGACGGGATTCCCGATGGTATCGCCAAGTGCGGCGGCGCTTGCCCTGCGGGCCATGCGAATACGGTGGTCAAGGCGGCCTGCGCCGCGGTATTGGGCAGTGCGGCAATGTTGTTGCAGTAGGATCAAGTGTCCGACCCCTTGATTCTTTTTGAAGGATATAAACATCGAGGAAACTTTTATGGTTAACAAACACCGTACCCTGCCGCTGGATGAGCCCCTGCGCCATCCTGATCACAAGCGCCCCATTACGCGGCGCGATTTTCTGGCCCAGGGGTTCCTCACGGGGCTGGGGCTGGTGACGGCGCCTTCCATCTTCAGCCTGTTTGCCAATCCCCGCGCGGCCTATGCGGCTCTGTCGCCCGATATCGAGGCCCTGAAGAGCGGTTGCGGCATTGCCACCCAGGGAGCGGGAAAGATTCCCTTTATCTGTTTTGACCTGGCCGGTGGCGCCAATATCTCCGGCTCCAATGTGTTGGTGGGAAGGCAGGGCGGGCAGCTCGATTTTCTGACCACGGCGGGTTACAGCAAGCTGGGCCTGCCGGGTGATATGATTCCCCCGCTGGCCAACCCGGCTACGGGAACGACGGACTTCATCAATACAGACCTGGGCCTGGCCTTTCATTCCGACAGCGCCTTTCTGCGTGGTATTGTGGAGAAGGCCGGCGCGCAGGCGGCCAATATCAACGGTGCCGTCATCCCCGCTCGCTCCGAAAACGATACAGGCAACAACCCCCACAACCCCATGTATGGCATCTACAAGGCGGGGGCCGACGGCAGCCTGCTGAGCCTTGTCGGTTCCCGAAGTTCGGATTCGGGTGGCAATTCAGTGGCGCCCGTGGCCTTGATGGATCCCGCCGTGCGACCCACCAAGGTGGACAGACCTTCCGACGTGACGGGCATGGTGGATACCGGGCAATTGATCGGAGTGCTCAACCAATCGGACGCAGTCGCCGTGATGGAGTCCATACAACGTATCAGCGCCATGAAATTGGGTAAAGTCGACACCAAATTGACCACGGACGCCGTCGTCAAGGACCTGGTGAACTGTGGTTACGTCAAGGCCGCGGATATCGCTGACCGTTTCGGCGACCCCTCCACCCTCAATCCGGCCCTGGATCCCGATATCGTCGGGCCCTCGGGGATTTTCAGCCAGGCGGAATTCGACGGCGACGGCGAGTTCCGCAAGACCGCCTCGGTCATGAAAATGGTCATCAACGGCTTCGCCGGGGCCGGCACCATCACCATGGGCGGCTACGACTATCACACGGGAGACCGCGCCGCCGGCGAGGTGAGGGACCTGCGCGCCGGGCGCTGCATGGGCGCCTGTCTCGAATACGCGGCGCGTGTGGGCGTGCCCCTGATGCTGTATGTCTTCAGTGACGGCTCGGTGGCCAGCAACGGCACCATTGACGATTCCGTGGATGGCCGCGGCAAGGGGGTGTGGACGGGCGATAACTCTTCCACCGCCGCCTCGTTTTTTCTGGTCTATGACCCCAAGGGGCGCCCGCAATTATTCACGGGCGACAGCCTGCCGCCGGAGCAGCATCAACAGATCGGTTACTTCCGCGCCGATGCCTCCGTGGAGACCGCCTCCACGCCCGCGGCCAACAATGTCAACCTGCTGGTGGAGACCGTGATACTCAACTACATGGCGTTGCATGGAGAACAGGGGAATTTCGGCACGCTCTTCCCGGGGCATGGCCTTGGTAATGCGGCGCTGATGGACAGCCTTACCGCATTCAACCCGGTCGTCAGCGGCACGATCTGAGCGCGCTGTTTCAGTAAGGTGCGCCTGGGGCCGAAAGTGTTACTGACTTGAGAGTACCGGGTTCTGTCATTCCTGCGAAGGCGGGAATCCAGAGCCCATTGATTTTCCAGGAGTCCCGCTTTCGCGGGCATGACATGAATGCAGTGCTGTGTTTTATTGTAAATCAGGTGGTTACAGATATCTCGGCACTCTCAAGTTGCTGAGGCGATACTTAAAAAAGGAAGCTGATTGTGAAACTTGCCGCAAGACTGGTGCTGATGGCCTTGTTGGGTCTGACGGGCGCGATGGCCGCCGCTGAGAAGGAGGAGGCCCCCGTCCGGGACTTCAAGAGCCTGGATGAAGAAGTCCAGGGTCTCAAAAAGGATGTGCTGAAGCTGAACCGCGAGCTGTTCATACTGGAAGAAGAGTTGCTGTTTCCCACTAATACCCAGGTCGCGGTTTTTCTCTCCCTGGATTCCGGCGCCTTTTTCGATCTCGACAGTGTACAGATCAAGATCGACGACAAGGTGGTGAGCAACTATCTCTACACGCGCCGTGAGCTGGAAGCCCTCAAGCGGGGCGGCGTCCATCGCGTCTACTTCGGCAACCTGCGCGCCGGTGAACACGAACTGGTGGCCCTCTTTACGGGCAAGGGCCCACAGGGGCGAGACTACCGCCGAGGCGCGAGCCTGGTCTTTGAGAAAAAGACCGGCCAGAAATACATAGAGCTCAAGATCGTCGACAGGGAGAACAGGCAGCAGCCGGAATTCGTCATCAAGGAGTGGGACTGACTTGCCGGGTATCATGGTGTCTGACTGATGCTGCTCATATTTCATCGAAAGCGTAACCGCCCCCGGCGGTTTCTGTGTCTGGCGCTCCTGCTCATGGCATTGCCATCATACGGCGCCGCCAAAAAGGAGCCTGCCACAGTCCGCGACCTGGCCTATGGCGAGGCCCTGTTCCGTTTCTACGAGGGCGACTATTTCAAGGCCATCACCCGCCTCCAGGTGGCTTGGCAGCAGCAACTCCTTCCCAATCACCGGGATGATGCCCAGCTCTTGCTGGGAGGCCTGTACTTGTCCTACGGCCTGCACCAGGAGGCTGGCGATATCTTTGCGCGGCTGCTGGACCAGAATGTCGAGGCGGCCGTGCGTAACCGCGCCCGCCTCTATCTGGCCAGAATCTGGTATCAGCGGGGATATCTTGACAGGGCGGAGACGGCCCTGATGGAGATGCGGGGCGAGGGCATGGCCCCGGCCATGGACGCCGAGCGCCGCCTGCTCATGACCTATGTGCGCATGTCCCAGGGGCGCTATCAGGAGGCTGTGGAGGCGCTGGGCGCATGGCGTGACGAGAAAGGGGCGGATAATGCCTACGGGCGATACAATTTAGGCATCTCTCTCGTGCGCAGCGGGCAGGGGGAGCAGGGGTTTGAACTGCTGGATGCGCTGGGACAGATGCATGCCAACGACGAGGAAATGCGTGCCCTGCGCGACAAGGCCAATCTCGCCCTGGGCTATACCTATCTGCAACAGGACAAAGCGCAACAGGCGCGCGCTTACCTGGAGCGGGTACGGCTCGACGGCCTGGCCTCGGGCAAGGCCCTCCTGGGGCTGGGTTGGGCGGAGTCTTCCCAGGGGCGCCACAAGGAGGCCCTCAAGCCCTGGCTGGCACTGAGCCGTCGTGGCGCCTTCGACACCGCCGTACAGGAGGCCCAGCTGGCTATCCCCTACGCCCTGCTCCAGCTCGATGCGGAAAATCAGGCCATCGCCTACTATGAACAGGCCATCGCAGCCTTTCAGGGCGAGACCCGGCAGCTCCAGCGGTTGCGCAAAGCCTTCACGCAGGGTGGAGTGGCGCAGAACTTTCTCCAGGACGATGAAATGGACGGAATGGGATGGTACTGGCGTCTCGACAAACTGCCGCCAGGCGTGGAGAGCCGCTATCTCTACGAACTGCTGTCGCGCCATGAATTCCAGGAAGTCCTCAAAAATTACCGTGACCTGCAATACCTGGCGCACAACCTCGAACGCTGGGCGGCCAACATGGGCGCCTATGAGGATATGCTGGCCCTGCGCCGAGATACCTATGCGGCGCGCGCCCCGCGCATACAGGCCAGTTACGAGCGCCTGGATCTCGGTCAGGCCAGGGCGCAACGTGATGCCTATGTGGCGCGTCTTGCCGCCATCGAGCGGAACGGCGATACGGCAGGTTTGGCCACGGCGGCCGAGCAGGTCTTGCGCCAGCGCCTGGAAAAGGCGGAGGAGATCCTGTCCCGTTACCCTGGCCATGAAAAACTGGCCCGGCAACGGGACAAGCAGCGCCTGTTGAATGGCGTACTGTTGTGGCGGGAGACTCAGGACTTCAAGGCGCGATTGTGGAATGTACGCAAGCACCTTCGTCAGCTCGACGAACAGATTGCCCGCGCAGGGCAGGCCCGGCAGTCCATCGAAGCGGCCCAGCGCGACGCTCCCCGCGGCTTTGAAGGTTTCGACCGGCGGATCGCCGTCCATCGGGATCAGATAGGGGCGCTACAGATTCGTATCACAGCCTCTATCGCCGCGCAGGAGGCCTATCTGCAACGCCTGGTGCTGGACGAGTTGGAGCGCCGCTCGAAACGCCTGGATGAATATTTGGCCCAGGCGCGCTATGGATTGGCCCGTGTCTATGACCAGATCGCCACCCGGCAGGAGGCGCAGCCATGATCAAGCGTCTGATATTCCTTCTGCTGTTGATGGGGCTGGTGACTGCCTGCGCCCCTTTCAGCAAGGATCAGCCCCCCACCTTGAAAGACCTCGAGATGGAGGCGCTTTTCCTTGAGGAGGGGAATATGACGGCTGAAATTTCCAAGGAGCGCGCCCTGGCACAATACCGCGAATTTCTCGATGCCTCGCCCGCCTCGCCCCTGCGCGCCGAGGCCATGCGGCGCCTGGCCGATCTGCAGTTGGAGATCGGAGCCAGTCGGCATCTCGACAAACCTCTCCCTGAAGCGGAAGAAGATCACGCCGCGGCCATCACCCTGTATCTCGAACTGCTGGAAAAATTTCCCTCGGGAGCCGGCAATGACCGCGTTCTTTACCAGTTGGCCAGGGCCTATGAGGAAAGCGGCGAGCCGGATATGGCGCTGGCCACCCTCGATCGCCTGATACGTGATTTTCCCGGGACAGTCTATCGCGGAGAGGTACAGTTCCGTCGGGCCGAGATGCTGTTTATGCGCCATCGTTATACGGAGGCCGCCCAGGCCTATAAAGACGTGATGGCCATTGTTGGAGAGACACCTTTCCGTGAGCAGGCGCTGTACAAGTATGGCTGGTCCCTGTTCAAGCAGGAACAATACGGTCCCGCCCTCGACGCTTTCTTCGACATTCTGGACCGCAAGCTGGGGGGCCATCCCGGTGATAACGGCGCCATATCCCTGGATGAGCTGGCCCGGGCCGATAAAGAACTGGTGCAGGACGCCCTGCGCGTCTCCAGCCTGAGTTTCTCCTATCTTTCGGGCGCTGACGCCATCCACGAATATCTGCAGCGCGGTGAACGCCGCCACTATGCCTATCTGGCCTATGACAGCCTCGGCAGGCTTTACCTCGATAAGGAGCGTTACAACGACGCCGCCTTGACCTACCATGCCTTTGCCGAACATTATCCGCAACATGGTCAGGCCCCCCTCTTGCAGATGGAGGCCATCGCCGCCTACCGCAAGGGCGCCTTCCCCACCCAGGTACTGAAGGAGAAGCTGGATTTCGCCAGCCGTTACGGACTGGATAGCCCCTTCTGGCAACAGCATGCCGTTGCTGACCTGCCCCAGGTGTTTGCTTATCTAAAGACGACCGTGGATGAGCTGGCCAAGTACTACCATGCCGTGGCGCAACGCACGAATGACGTGTCCGCCTATCGGAATGCGGCTCGGTGGTACGGCCGCTACCTGGCCTTTTTCCCCGCTGATCCGGCGTCTCCCGCCATGAATTTCCTTCTTGCCGAAGCCCTCTATGAGAGTGGCCGCTACCGGGAGGCCGCTGTGCAGTACGAACGCACTGCCTATGACTATCCTGACCACGGCAAGGGCGCTGAAGCGGGCTATGCGGCCGTTCTGGCCCACGAGAAATTCTACGGCGCTCTCCCGGCGGGCGCTGAACGCCTGCAATGGCAGCGCCGCGCCCTGGCCAGCGCCTTGCGATTCGCAGACCGCTATCCGGCCCATGCCCAGGCCGCGCCGGTGCTGGCCAAGGCCGCCAGTGATTTCTTTTCCTTGCAGGAGAAAGAACCGGCCATGGTCGTGGCCGGGCGCCTGCTGCGGGAACACGCTAATGCAGCGCCGGCGCTGCGTCTTCCGGCGTGGAGGATCATCGCCTATCAGGCCTTCGACAACCAGGACTATGCGCGGGCCGAGCAGGCCTACGGGCGGGTGTTGGCCCTCATGCCGGCCAGGGACCCCGCCAGGAAGGACATGGTGGAAGGCCTGGCTTCCGCCATCTACAAGCAGGGCGAGCGGCGCCGCATGGCGGGTGATCTTGCCGGCGCGGCGCGGCATTTCCTGCGCGTGAGGCAGTCGGCGCCTGGCGCGAGCATCCTGGCCGTGGCCGAATACGATGCGGCGGCGGCCCTGCTGGCGCGGGAAAACTGGAGCGCGGCCATCGCCGTGCTGAATGACTTCCGCAAACGTTATCCCGAAAACGAACTGCAGGGGGACGTGACCACCAAGCTTGCCGTCGCCTACCTCAAGAGCAATCAGTCTGTAAAAGCAGCGCGAGAATTCGAGCGTATCGGCAGCGCTGGCGGAGACCTCCAGGTGCGCCGCGAGGCCATGTGGCGCGCGGCGGAGATGTATGAGCAGGCACAACTGGCCAGCAAGGCCGCCGCTGCCTACAAAAAATACATCGAAGCCTTTCCCTCACAGTTCGACCAGGGCATGGAGGCCCGGCACAAACTCGCCCGGCTTAACGAACAAGTGGGCAATATGCGCCGCCACCGCTATTGGTTGGAAGAGATCATCAAGGCCGACAGGGCCGCGGGCAAACGGCAGACCGGGCGCAGCCGTTATCTTGCCGCCAGGGCCGCGCTGGTTCTTGCCGAGCCATCCTATGAAGCCTTTGCGAAGGTGCGCCTGGTGGCGCCACTGGAGAAGAACCTGAAACTGAAGAAGCGCCGCATGGAGCAGGCCCTGAGCGCCTACAAACAGGCGGCGGATTACGGCATTGCCGAAGTGACCACGGCGGCAACCTACAAGATTGCGGAGATCTACCATGGCCTGAGCCGCGGGCTGCTGGAATCACAGCGCCCCAGGGGGCTCACGGAAGAAGAGCTGGAGGAATATGACATCCTCCTCGAGGAACAGGCCTATCCCTTCGAGGAGCAAGCCATTTCCATTCACGAAGTCAATGTGCAGCGCGTGACGGAAGGCATCTATGACGACTGGGTCAGCGCCAGCTTCGAGAAGCTGGCGGGCCTGCTGCCCGTGCGTTACGCCAAACCCGAGAAGAGCGAGAAGATCGTTGAAGTCATTTATTGATCGAGGCCGTTGTTTGTATTCCGCCGCCCTTATCCTGCTGGCCGCGTTAATCCTGCCCGCCTGCAGCCATGTGGGCGTCATTGAAGAGACTCAGACAGCGGGGCAGGAACCCCCGCCCGTGTCTTCGGAAACCACTCGGCGTTTCCAGGAGGCGTTGGCCTTCATCGAGGCTGAAGAGTACCACCGGGCGGAGGCGGTCCTGCTGGAAATCATCGCCGCATCGCCCACCCTGGCGGGCCCCTATCTCAACCTGGGTATGATCTACGCCGCAACGGACAGGGATGCAAAGGCGCGACTGGCCTTTGGCAGAGCCATCGAACTCAAGCCGCACAATGCCGCCGCCTACAACGAGATGGGCATCCTCTATCGCAAAGGCGGCGACTTCGCAGCGGCCCGTGCTGCCTATGAGCAGGCGCTGCTTATCGCGCCGGACTACGCCCTGGCCCATCGTAACCTGGGTATCCTGTATGACTTGTACCTGCGCCAACCACAGCGCGCATTGGCGCATTACCAGCGTTATCAGGACCTGCTGGGCACCCGGGACAGGCAGGTGGGGCTATGGATCACTGAGTTGAACAAACGGGTTGAGCGTAACCGCAAGATCGCCAGGAGTGAGCCATGAGAGGCGCGGCGCTGTTCATGTTTCTGCTGGCGTGGGGGTTCGTGTTTCCGGTTTCCGGAGCAACCCGGGAAGAGATCGAGATGGAGGGTATCAGCATCATCGGCAATCGCGAGCTGCCCAAGGTGCTCTACATCGTGCCGTGGAAGAAACCCGAGCTGGGCGATCTTATCGATACGCCGGTGCGCAGCCTGTACGACGAGGTTCTGGAGCCCGTCGACCGTGATGTCTTCCAGCGCCGGCTCAAGTATTTCAGGCAACTGAACGATAAACAGTAGGTTCGCCCGGGAGCGGGCCGAGCACCTCACCATAGTATTCCGTGAGCGCCCTCCGGCGCCACGCCAGGATTCGCCCGGAGCATCACCGGGACGCAGGAGCACGATACGGGCGCCGCAGACAAGGGCCCGCTTTCTTACAGCAATCAAGAGAAAACAAGGAGTCATTTATGGATGCCTATAACGCCATTGTAGAGTTCTTTCAGAGTGGTGGCCTGTTCATGTATCCAATCGTGGTGGTGCTGGC
Source organism: Gammaproteobacteria bacterium (assembly GCA_026982565.1). Classification (GTDB taxonomy): domain Bacteria; phylum Pseudomonadota; class Gammaproteobacteria; order SZUA-140; family SZUA-140; genus SZUA-140. Next base: position 8,606 of record JALSGV010000004.1, on the reverse strand, counting down.
ATTGGGGCTGGCCATCGCCATCGAGCGCTATATCTTCCTCAGCGTTGCCCGTTCCACCAACAGCAAGGTATGGAACAGCCTGATGCCCTTGCTCAACAAGGGGGACTTCCGGCGCGCCATGTCCATCATGTCCAAGTCCAAGTCGGCCATCGCCAAGGTGCTCGGCTATGGCTTGAGCCGCACCACCAGCGCGCGCCGCCGCGACGACATCGGCACGGCCATGGAGGAGGGGTTGATGGAAGTGATTCCCCAGCTTGAGAAGCGCACCCACTACCTGGCGACCTTCGCCAACATCGCCACCCTGCTGGGGCTGCTGGGCACCATCATCGGGCTCATCCAGGCCTTCACCGCCGTGGCCGCGGCCAATCCCGCGGAAAAGGCGGACATGCTCTCGGCCAGTATCTCCATCGCCATGAACACCACGGCCTTCGGCCTCATCGTGGCCATCCCCCTGCTGCTGATGCATACGGTGCTGCAGACCAAGACGGTCGAACTGGTGGACAGCCTGGAGATGGCTTCCGTCAAGTTTCTCAACATCGTGACGGAAAAACAGGAAATCGCCTGATATGTATCGCCGTTCGCGACGCCGCCGGCACCATGAGCCGGTGGAAATGAATATCACCGCCTTCATGAACCTCATGGTGATTCTGGTGCCCTTTCTGCTCATCACGGCGGTCTTCTCCCGCATCGCCATTCTGGAGCTGAACCTGCCCGCCGCCGATGGCGGGCAGAGCGAGCCCGATCCGCAGGCCCTGCAGCTCGAAGTGATCATGCGCCAGGACGCCATCGAGGTGGCGGACCGTGGCAAGGCGGTGCGGGTGATCGGAAACAGCAAGGACGGATATGATTTCGCCGGGCTCTCGGCGCTGATGCGGGATATCAAGGGCAGGCATCCCGACAAGGTGGATGTCACCCTGTTGCTGGAGCCGGAAATCGCCTATGACGATCTGGTGCAGCTCATGGATACGGTGCGGGTCGCGCAGACGAAGAAGGAGGGCCGGGTCGTCAGGATGGAGCTGTTCCCGGAAATCTCCATTGGCGACGCGCCAGCACCGCCAGCCATCAAACAGGCTATGCGATAGAGGAAAATGGGTATGGAAAAATCACGGCGCGCCCGGCGCATGCAGCAGCACCACAGCCGCAACCGGCGTGTGGTGCCTCTCAACCTGGTTTCCCTCATGGACATCTTTACCATTCTGGTGTTTTTTTTATTGGTCAATTCCTCTCACGTGGAGGTGTTGCCCAGCACCAGGGCCATTGCCCTGCCGGAGTCCGTGGCGGAGGAGAAGGCCCGTGAGACCGTGGTGGTGATGGTGACGGGCAGCGACATCCTGGTGCAGGGCCACAAGGTGGCCTCGGTGGCGGAGGCCATGGCCGATGAAGGACCCGCGTTGAAGTCTCTGCAGGTGGCGCTGGAGCAGCAGGCGGCGCGCCTGCTGCGCAAAACGGGCGCCAGTGGGGCCGGACCGGAGGTGACCATCATGGGGGATCGCGGCATCTCCTATCAATTGCTTAAAAAGGTCATGTTGAGTTGCACCCTGGCGAAATACGGCAAGGTATCACTGGCCGTGATGCAGAAACCGGTGGAAGGCGCATGAGCACGGCAATCTGTTATCACTCACCCGATCTGCCGTGGACCGCTTCCAAGGAAGACGCGGACCGTTTCCAGCGCACCCTGGTAACCGTCTCGGCCATCATCCTCATTCTGGCCATCGTGGTCCCCTACCTGCCCGTTTTCGAGCAGGAAAAACCCCTGGAGATGGAGGTGCCGCCCCGCTATGCCAAGTTGATCCTGGAACGCAAGGCGCCGCCTCCGCCCCCGCCGCCTCCCCCTAGGCAGATCGAGAAAAAGCCCGAGCCCAAGGTCAAGAAAGAAACCAAGCCGGAAAAGCAGCCCAAGGTCGTAAATTCCAAGCCCAAGCCCGTCACAGAGAAAAGGGCAGCCGCACGGAAGAAGGCATCCCGCTCGGGCCTGCTGGCCTTCAGCAGCGAAATCAGTTCTCTGAAAGAAAACGCCGCCGTGGCCAGCATCAAGAAGGCCCAGACGGTGGCGGGCGCCGGGCGCCAGGCCAAGACGGAACGCGCCATTCTCACCTCCAGCTATGCCCACGGCAGCAAGGGCATCAAGACGGCGCACTTGAGTCGCGACACGGGAACCACGCAACTGGCCGGGCGCGAGACTACCCAGGTCAAGCAGGCCATTGCCGGCGACCTGCAGCGCCAGCCTTCGCGCAAGAGTGCCGGTGGCCTTCCCCTGCGCAGCGACGAATCCATTCAACTGGTGTTCGACCGCAACAAGGGCAAGCTCTATTCCCTGTACAACCGCGCCCTGCGCAAGGACTCCACCCTCAAGGGCAAGGTGGTGCTGAGACTCACCATATTGCCTTCCGGCGAGGTCTCGGCCATCGAGATCGTATCCAGCGACCTGGAGGCGCCGAAACTGGAGCGCAAACTGAAGGCGCGCATCAGGATGTTCGACTTCGGCGCCGCAGAAGTTGCGGAGACCACTGTTACCTATCCTATTGATTTTTTTCCAGTGTAAGGGCTTTTCCCCCTCTGTTTTTCATCCTGATGCTCAACTGGAGTGATTTCCAGGGCCGTGAATTTATGCCACAATCGTGGCAAGCATCAGTGCGTGAATAGATTTTCACCATGGACTCATGGGATCGGATGAAGGCAAGGGGGAGGCAGTGGCGCACCTGGCAACCAGGAAAAGATCAGGAAAAAAACAATCTGAGTTTCAGAAGCTCTGGACGGCAGCGGAAAAACTGAAAAAGAAGAATGCCCGTTTTCGTGAGCGTCTGGATGACATCATGCGGCGCATCAGCACCGATATCGGAGCCGCCGAAGAAAAAGCGGCCCAGAAGCATATTCCCTTGCTGCTGCGTCTGCTGGCATTGGGGCAACGGAAGTCGCTGGCCCAGTGGCAGCGGCAGACGCTGGACGACTGGATTCGGGAGATACTGGAATTGGTGCGGGGCGCCGGCCACCTTGACGATGGCGTTATAGAAGAAATTTCCCGCTATGATGCCTTCCGTCTCGGCATAGAGCTGGATGAGACGGCCGCGACGCCACTGCATGAGCAGTTGCAGGCGCATCTTGAACAGGAAGAGAGGCTGCTTGAAGAGGAAGACGAGATATTCCGGAATGAAATCCGGCGCGAGGTCGAAAGAATCCTGGACCGGACCCTTGGCCCCGAGCCGCCCAGGCCGGAACCCCGGCGTGAGAAAATGGATGATTTTTTTCCGGACGAACTGGAGGAAGAATTACAGCGCCAATACGATGAATATCAGGAGGCGCGCAACGCCGCTCGCGAAGAGTTACTGGCGGGGATGTTGGGAGAGCCCGATGGCGTGGACGGGGAGGATGATGGCCCTGATTTCGATTTTGACCTATTCGATTGGGGAGATCCCTCCGTGGAGGATAGCAACGCCGCGCCGGCCATCAGCAACGATGTTTTCAAGCGCCTGTTTCGCAGCACGGCGGCGCAGCTTCATCCGGATCGTGAGCATGACCCGGACATCCGCAAGAAAAAGCACGCCCTCATGAGCCAGTTGCTCGATGCGCGGAAACAGGGCGATGTCATGGTGATGGTACAGATGTACCAGGAATATGCCGGTGAAGACGGGACGTTGCCAAGGGCGGATGAAAGGCAATTGCTGGAGGTGCTGAAACGGCAGGTGGAAGAATTGCGGTCTGAACAGGAGGCGTATAGCTTTGAGTCCCCGCTCCACCGCCTGGCGTACGAGAGATTCTATTTCCCCAGTCCTGCAAGGACCGATCAGGCGTTCAGGCGGCACATCCAGGAAGTGGAAAAGGCGGCCTCAGAGGCGGCTTCACTGGCGCGGAGCATCAAATCGCTCAAAGCCCTCAAGCCACATCTCGAAAGGCGCTATGAAGAGCGCCGTTACTTCAATCCGCTGGATGCGTTTTTTGATCCGCGGTGAATAATGCCTCGCCACGGTTGCCCGTCAGCGCGGGCAATCGTTGCTCGCGATGACCGATTTGAGTTCGTGCGCGACGCGCTCGAATACAGGTTGCCATTGGCCGGGACTGCGCTGGCGGAACAGACGCATGGTGGGATACCAGGGGCTGTCTTCCCGTTCCAGCATCCAGCGCCAGTCGGGCATGAAGGGCAACAGGGTCCAGACGGGCCTGCCCAGTGCGCCCGCCAGGTGGACGGTGGAGTTGTCCACGGAAATCACCAGGTCCAGCGCGGCAATCAGCGCGGCGAAATGATCGAGATCCTTGAGTGGGTCCACTTCCTTCCAGTCATGTATGGTAATGCCCAGGTTCCGTTCTGCGTCCCGCAGTTCATCCCTGAAATCCCCATATTGCAGATTGATCAATGCCAGCCCGGGAATGGAAAAAATATCCTGCCATTGCGCCAGGGTCGTGGACCGTTTGAGGGCCGTTTCGGCCGTGCCGCCCTTCCATGAAATCCCCACCTTGAGGCCGCCGCCCAGGGCCGTGAGGCGTTTTTTCCATTGCGCAAACGCGTGCTGGTCCGGGATGAGATAGGCGGAGTCAGCGGGAAAACAGGACAAATCCCGGCGCAGGTGTTTCGGCAGGCTGCCGATGGGAAGGTGAAAATCCACCGGTATCCGCGTCAAATGCGCCAGACGGGCTTCCCTGCGCTCTTTTCTCCCGATGACGGATATGCCGGGAAAGGCGCGCGAGAACAACGGTTTCAGCCGCGCATCGCACTCAAGGATGATTCTTCCACGCTGGGCCCCCAGCTCCGGCAGGCACGAGGCGAACATGATTTGATCTCCGATGCCCTGTTCGGCGCTTATCAGGAGGGAGCGGCCAGCCAGGGGCGTCCCGTCCCATGGCCGGTAAGGCAGGGCGTCCGTCTCGGATTTCAAGGGACTGATGCGGCGTTCATAACCCGGCCAGCAATGTTTGAAATCGCCCGTCAGTAGTTGGATGGTGGCCAGGTTCCAATGGGCCTGGTCAAAATCCGGTTTCAGTTGCAGCGCCTTATGGAATATTTCAGAGGCATGGTCCAGATCGCCGGCGTCATAGCTTATTCTGCCCAGGTGATTATAGGTTTCCGCCTGGCCGGGATTGAGGTGCAATGCCTGGTTGTGTATGCGCCGGGCATCTTCTGTTTTTCCGCGAGAAGCCAGAATGAGGCCCAGGTTGTTATGGGCGCCGGCATCGTCAGGCCTGAGGGCAAGCAGGCGCCGCGCATACTCCTCGGCTTCCTGGAGGCGGTTACCCTGGTAGAGGATATTGCAGAGGTTTTGGCAGGCCTCCGCAAAATCCGGCTTGATCCGCAGGGCGTTTCTGTAACACGCCTCTGCCTTTTCGGCGAGATTTTGCATGGCGTAGGCCTTCCCCAGGTTGAAACAGGCTTCCGCGTCCCTGGGCGCCAGTTTCAGGACCTGCCGGAAGCAGGATGCCGCGTTTCCGAATTGCCCCGCCTGCGCGAGCATCAATCCCAGATTGAACAAGGCCCCGTCATCGTTCTTGCACGCCCGGCGCAGTTTTGCATGCAGTTCGTCCGCTTCGCGCTTCCTGCCCGTCCGCAGCAACTGCTGCAGGCGCCTGAAATGCTTGTCTCGAGTGCCGGGCTTGAGGGAAATGACAGAATCTCCAGGTTTTTCAAGGCATGTTCGGATCTGGTTGAAAATTATCCTGAACCCACGGAATCAGGATTATATCATTATGGTGCCCCTGGGGTGGCGCCATGGATTCAGATATTATGGAAGCTCTGATCAATCCGTCATCCCGGCGAAAGCCGGGATCCAGGTCATTGATATTCCTGGATTCCCGCCTTCGCGGGAATGACCATGATGCAGCGCTGTATTTTATTGAGAATCGAGTAGTTGCAGAGATCTCGGTGCTCTCAAGTATACTTGGATTCCCACGCCGATTCCCGATGCTTATTGCCGTCATTGTGTGATTAAGCGTAGAATTACCCGTTTTATGTCTCCAACATGGCCTGGATACGAGAGGAAGGGGAGTTGAAGCAGAGATGACGATAACGGTGGCAGTGCCAAAAGAGAGCAGAGAAGGTGAACTGCGCGTGGCTTTGGTGCCAGAGACAGTCGCGCGGCTGACCAGGCAGGGTTTCGAGGTCCTGGTGGAGGCGGGGGCCGGTATTGGCGCTTGCTATACAGACGAGGCCTATGTAGAGGCAGGGGCCTCCCTTCTTAAGGACAGGCGCCCGCTCTATGATCAAGCCGACCTGGTGTGCAAGGTGCAGCCCCCCAGCCCTGACGAGGCGGCCATGTGCAAGCCCGGCAGTGTCCTGGTCACGGTGCTGCAGAGCCACCGGCATCCCGAACTCGTTGCGCGCCTGCGCGATCACAAGGTCACGGTCTTCGCCATGGAGCTGATCCCCCGCATCACCCGCGCCCAGGCCATGGATGTCTTGTCCTCCCAGGCCACGGTGGCCGGCTACAAGGGGATGTTGATCGCGGCGGAGCTGTGCCCGCGTTTTTTCCCCATGCTCACCACGGCCGCGGGCACCGTCCGGCCCGCCAGGGTGTTGATTCTCGGCGCGGGAGTGGCCGGCTTGCAGGCCATCGCCACGGCGCGCCGCCTGGGAGCCATGGTGGAGGCCTATGACGTGCGCCACGCCACGCGCGAGCAGGTGGAATCCCTGGGGGCGAAATTTCTTCAGGTGGAGCTGGACGCCGAGTCGGAAGGCGGCTATGCCCGTGAATTGACCGACGAGGAAAAGCAGCGCGAGCAGGCCATGCTGTGGCGCAGCGTGGGCGAAGCGGACGTGGTGGTGACCACGGCCCAGATACCGGGACGGGACGCGCCGCGCCTCATTTCCACGGCCATGGTGGAAGACATGAAGGCCGGCGCCGTCATCGTCGATCTGGCGGCGGAGTCGGGCGGCAACTGCGAACTGACGGCGCCGGGCCGGCACGTGGATCACCAGGGTGTGAGGATCTACGGGCCTCTGAATCTGCCCAGCAGCCTGGCCGTGCACGCCAGCGATATGTACTCCCGTAATGTCTATAACTTTATCGGCGTGATGGGGAAGGAAGAAGGCGGGCTGGTTTTCGACTGGGACGATGAGATCCTGGCCGGCAGCGTGGTCACGCATGAAGGTGAAATCAGGAACCCGGGCGTTCGTGAACTGCTGGAGCGAGGTCAATCATGATTGAAGGTATTTGGGCGGCGTTGTTTATTTTTCTGTTGGCCGGTTTCACCGGCTATGAAGTCATCAGCCGGGTGCCCGTCGTACTGCACACCCCGCTGATGTCGGGCTCCAATTTTATCCACGGTATCGTGCTGGTGGGCGCCATGGTGGCCCTGGGGCATGCCGACACCGTGCTCGAACAGGTGCTGGGCTTCATCGGCGTTCTGCTGGGGGCCATGAATGCCGCGGGCGGCTATGTGGTGACCGAGCGCATGCTGGAGATGTTCGAGAACAAGAAAGACAAGGGAGCCTGACCGTGGAACATCTGATTCAGGCCGTCTATTTCATTACCATCCTGTTGTTCATCCTCGGGCTCAAGCGCATGAGCTCGCCGGCCACGGCGCGCAGCGGCATCACCTGGGCGGGCGTCGCCATGGGGCTGGCCGTGGTGGTCACCATGCTGTGGCCGGATATGCACAACATCGGTTTGATTCTCACCGCTATTTTCATCGGCGTGGTGCTGGCATGGGTCAGCGGCCGCCGGGTGCAGATGACCAACATGCCCCAGATGGTGGCCATCTATAACGGCATGGGCGGCGGCGCGGCCGCCGCCATTGCCGCCGTGGAGCTGCTGCGCGCCGAGATGGCGGGCATGGGCATGATTGCCCTCAGTGTGAGCGGCGGGCTCATCGGCGCCGTCGCCTTCAGTGGCAGCATGGTCGCCTATGGCAAGCTGCAAGGGCTCATCAGCGGGCGGCCCATCACCTTTCCGGCGCAAAAACCATTGAATCTGGTGGTGCTCGTGGTGGCCCTGCTGTTTGGCGCCGCCCTGCTCTATGGCGACGGGAACACCGCACTGATCCTGCTGTTCTTCCTCGTGGCCCTCGCCTTCGGCATCCTCATGACCCTGCCCATCGGCGGCGCCGACATGCCGGTGGTGATCTCCCTGTACAACGCCCTGACGGGCATGGCCGTGGCCTTCGAGGGTTTCGCCATCGGCAATGCGGCCATGATCGTGGCGGGCACCGTGGTCGGCGCGGCGGGCACCCTGCTGACCCAGTTGATGGCCAAGGCCATGAACCGTTCCCTGGCCAATGTCCTGTTCGGCGGTTTTGGCAAGGTGCAGACCGAGGCGCAGGGCGAGATGGCCGGCAGCCTGAAGACTATCGAGGCCGAGGACGCCGCCATCATGATGCGTTATGCCCAGAAGGTGATCATCGTGACGGGCTACGGCATGGCGGTGGCCCAGGCCCAGCACAAGATCCGCGAATTGACGGACCTGCTGGAGGCCAAGGGCGTAGAGGTCAAGTTCGCCATCCATCCCGTGGCCGGGCGCATGCCGGGACACATGAATGTGCTGCTGGCCGAGGCCGGTGTTTCCTATGATCATCTCTACGACCTGGAGGAGATCAACGCCGAGTTCGCCAACACGGATGTCTCGCTGGTAATCGGCGCCAACGACGTGGTCAACCCCGTCGCGCGCAGCAATCCCGCCAGCCCC
>JALSGV010000003.1 GCA_026982565.1 Gammaproteobacteria bacterium | reverse complement strand
ATTGCGTGCCGGCCCGCTGACTGCGTTGGCGAAATTTGCTGTAGAATGACTACAGCGGCATTTCGCCGCCTTGCAGCGAACCGGCACGCAATGGCTGAATACGATATATATTGTTGCCGGGTTAATAAGTAAATAATACGATTTTTCAATGGCTCAGTGGTCACGGGGGCAGGATCATCTTGGTGCGTTATATCGTAAGTGTATTTGCATTGTGTGCGGGGTTTGGCGGGGCGGTGGCGGGAGCCCCTGCCGGTCTGGGCGAGATGGTGCTGATTCCCGCCGGCGAGTTCGTCATGGGCGGCGACCGGCGTGACGATCAGGGGTATCAGGAGCGTTATGGTTTTGAAAAACCTCTGTTTGTCAATGAGCGCCCGGAGCACAGGCGCCATCTGGATGCGTTTCTCATCGATAAGTACGAGGTGACCAACGCGGAGTTCAAGGCCTTTACCCGCGCCACGGATTATCCCGAGCCCATGGCGTGGATTCAGAATGGTTATAACGTGCGTGACGACAAGCTGCGCTCGGCCCATGTGAGTAATCTGCGCTGGATCGCGCGCGACTATTTTCATCTCGACCGCGATACCAGCAGGATGGAGAAGCCGGCCCTGCTGGCTGCCCTGTTCGAAATTCAGCGCCGCCGGGACCGCCTGCCGGTAAGTTCGGTGAGCTGGTATGACGCTGATAATTTCTGCCGCTGGCAGGGCAAGCGCCTGCCCACCGAGGCGGAGTGGGAGAAGGCTGCGCGCGGGCCCAATGGCAATGAATATCCCTGGGGCAATGAATGGCGGCTGGAGAAGGCCAACACGGGGGATGGCATTGACAGCGAAGAGGTGGTGATGCCGCCGGGCTCATTTCCTGGGGACAGGTCCTATTATGGCGTCCAGGACATGGGCGGCAATGTTTCGGAATGGGTGGCGGACTTCTACCGCCCCTACCCCGGTTCCGACCTGACGGTCAGCGCGCAGGAAAGCAGGCATCGCGTGGTGCGCGGCGGCGGCGCCGGCACGGGGCACTACGCCCTGAGCCTGTTCTTCAGGAGTCCGCGGCGCGCCCACGCCGATCCCGAGATGCGCAGTACGGACGTGGGGTTTCGTTGTGCGCGGGATGTGAAGTAGGGAAGGGAGCTCAGTCCTTGGGTGGGGTATAGGCCTCGGGCATCTCGGAACCCTCGCCGAAAAAGAATTTTTCCATTTCCTGTTCGAGAAACTGGCGCGCGCGCGGCTCGATGGGTGACAAACGGTTTTCGTTGATCAAAATGGTCTGATGGCCCAGCCACATCTGCCAGGCCTCCTTGGATACGTTGTCGTAGATGCGCTTGCCCAGTTCGCCGGGATAGGTGACATAATCCAGGCCTTCGGCTTCTTTTCCCAATTTGACACATTGGACCATGCGCGTCATGTCGTTTCTCCTTGCTGAATTTGCAGTTGCGCCAGCAGGCGCCTCACCGGCGCCGCCGTTGCGTGACTATGGATTTGCGCCACATTGTACCAGACGTGTTTCCCCCCCTCCATGACCGATATTCCCGCGTCGTGGCTATGGGCAAGGAGCGGCGTGATGGTGAGGTGGAAGTGGGTGAAGCTGTGCCGGACGGCGGGCCATTGCTCCCGGATTTCGATGTCACAGCCCAGTTCTTTGCGGCACCAGGCGCTGACCCCTTGGTGGTCAGCCTTGTCGCCGGGATATTCGGGCAGGCTCCACAGGCCGCCCCATATGCCCGTGGGCGGGCGTTTCTCCAACAGCACCTCGCCTTGGTCATTGCTCAGAATGAGCATGGTGGTGTGCTTGCCGGGCATGTCACGCCGTGGCCGGGGCGCTGGGTAGTCCGCGATGCGATTCCGGGCGTGGGCCTGGCAGCCCGCGGAGACGGGGCAGCGACGGCATTGTGGCGAACTGCGGGTGCACACCGTGGCGCCCAGGTCCATGATGGCCTGGGTGTAGTCGGCGACCCTTTGCCGTGGCGTATGCTGATCGGCCAGTTCCCACAGGCGGCGCGCCACGCCGGCATTGCCCGGCCAGCCTTCGACGGCGTGAAAGCGGCTCAGGACGCGTTTGACATTGCCATCCAGGATGGCGTGGCGTTGATGGGCGGACAGGGCGAGAATTGCCGCAGCGGTGGAACGCCCGATGCCGGGCAGGGCCTGCAGCGCCTCGCGCGTGTCGGGGAATTTCCCCCCATGGTCGTGTTGGATGATTTGCGCGCTCTTGTGCAGATTGCGCGCGCGGGCGTAGTAACCCAGGCCCGCCCAGTGTTGCAGCACCTCGTCCAGGGAGGCGGCGGCCAGGCTGCCGATTTGGGGAAAACGCGCCATGAAGCGCTCGTAATAGGGGATGACGGTTGTGACCTGGGTCTGTTGCAGCATGATCTCGGACACCCACACCCGGTAGGGCGTGGGGTCCTGCTGCCAGGGCAGATCCTTCCTGCCATGACGGTCGTACCAGGCCAGCAGGGCCGCGCTGAAATCCATCAGCGGAACAGGCCCTTCAGCGTATCCTGCAGTTGCTCTTCCACGTCCTTGAGGATTTTTTCCTGTTCCCTGTCGAGTTTTTTCTTGAGGCGCTTTTCCGCCTTGCTGCGCAGCAGCTTGGTGATGAATTCCTTGTCGACCTTGAAATCGGGGTTCATGAGGTCGCCCTCGACCCTGACGGGGATGTCCACGCCCTTGAGGTCGTCGAGTTCCTTCTCAGTCTGGCCGATGCCGGTGCCGACGACCCTGGCATGGAGCATGTAGTCGATCTTTTCCCTGACAAGATCGGCCTGGCCTTGGCCCGAGATGCGGAAGTAGGGCGAGCGGGCCTCGAGGTCGCTGTTGCGGGCAATGCCTTTATTGATCTGGATGGTGCCGCCCAGCTCCGTGAAATCGGTCTGCTGGCGCGCCTTTTCGGGCGGCAGAGGGCTGTTTTTCAGGGCCGCCTTGGCCTTGCGGATCAACTGCGCCAGGTTGACGCCTTTGACCGCTCCATCGCGAAAGCTGAAGGCGGCGTCACCGCCGAGGTTTTTCTTGATGGTCTCCATGTCGTTGCCCAGGGAGGCCAGTTTGATGCTCACATCCCCCCTGCCGGAGAGGATGTCGTCTTCCATGAAGTCCTTGAGCAGGGGAGCGGCCTGGACACCGGTGAGTTTTTCATCGATGGCGAAGCGCGGAGTGTCCTTGCGCACGTCCAGGGTCATGTTGCCCTCGTAACGGCCCTCGTAGAGGGCGGCCTGTATGGGGCTCAGTTTGATGAGGCCGTTGCGGGCGGCGAGTTTCACGGAGAAGTCCGTGATGGTCAGGCCGGAGACGATGGCCTTGCCGATGGCCAGGTCGCCCTGCAGCTTGAGGGCGCGCAGGTCCTCCACGGGCAGGTCCAGGGCGCCGGCAGCCGCGGCGCTGGCGGGCGTCCCCGCGGGCGTGTCCTCGGCGGCGGGCGGCAGGTAGCGGTCCATGTCGATGGCGTCCAGCTTCAGAGCAAAGGCCATGGCCGGCTTGGTGAAGTTCTGTATGGAGGCGTGGCCTTCCAGGCGGGTCTCGTCCAGGGCGCCCGACAGGCGGGATATCTTCAGGGCATTGTCCGTGGCCTGGAACTGCAGCTTCAGGCTGGCATTGCCCAATGCCTTGGGATCGGCGGTCTCCACGGCGGGCAGGGCGAGGGCCTCCAGCAGCTTGCGTGGCTGGAAGGCCGGTATGTCGAGGGCGCCCTCGAAGCGTGGCGATTCCAGAATACCTCGGCCATGGATTTTACCCGTGCCCTGCAGGCCGAGCCCTTTTATCTGAAGATTGGCGATATCCAGGGTTTGCGTCTCGAGATCAGCGCTGATATCACTGGCCAATTGAAGTGCCAGGCCATTTGAAGGAATCTCCGTCCCACGGAGGCTGGCAGCAAGGCGAAGGGCATTTGCGCGGTAACGCTGCTTCGCCAGATCCATGGTCAGACGGGTCTGTATATCGATATCTCCCTCTATGCCGGATGCTTCCACACGGAAATCCGCCTTGACCTCGAATGGCTTATTGGGGGTGATAAGGCTGCTGCTCAGATTCAGCCTGTCGATGGTGTAGGTGCTGTTGCTTTGCCGGTCATCCCAGGTGAGATGGGCGTCGCGCAGGTCGATGCCCCCGATTACCAGGGCCGCGATGGGCAGGGCGGCGCCAGCGGTTTTGTCCGCGGGCTTGGATGGGGTTTCCACACCTGTCGAGCCCGGAATCAGGTCGCTCCAGTTGCTGAGGCCCTGCTCATCAACCTGGAGATGGAGCTTGAGGCCGTGGAGGGTGATTTTGTCCACTTCCACCCGCTGTTCCAGCAGGGGCATGAGTTTGACCTTGACGCTGGCCTGTTCCAGGCTGGCGAAGATCCGCGGGGAGAACCCTTCCCGGTTTTCGAGGGTGACGGCGCCCAGTTTGAAGCCGATCCAGGGAAAGAGGGACAGCTCCATGTCGTCCCCGATCGTCAGCGTTCTGCCCGTCGTCTCCTCGACGTATCGGGCGATTTCCTTGCGATAGGTGTCGGAATCGATGAGAAAGGGCGCGATGACTGCCGCAAGTATCAGCAGCGCCGCGATAGCCCCTATTATAACAGAGGTGATTTTGATAACCTTGGGAATGTGCATCATGTAATGATAGACCAATATGCAGTGAGAAACAGCCATTGTGGAAACATGGCTAGTAACGCTGGTTGAGAAAAACAAGAGCAGGTGCAATGACGACGAAACAGACACGACCCATCATCATTTCCAATTCAGAAGGTGAACAAACGAAGGGCACATTGCATTATCAGGTCTACAGCAAGCAGGAGCAGATGGGCCGGGCGTGGAAGGCGCTGGGTTTGTTCTGGGGGCTGGCCGTCGTGACGGTCTTTATTCCCATCGCCCATTTCTTTCTGGTGCCGGGTTTCCTGATTGCCGGGCCCATCGTGGCCTATTCCCGTTACCGCGCGGTTGAGGCGGTGGAACGTGCGAGTGGTGAGTGTCCCACCTGTCATGAGGAGATGTCTGTTTCCCTGGAAGCGTCGGACAAATTGCCCAAGTGGACCTACTGTTCGGCCAATAATGACCCCATCCAGCTTGCAGATGCCTGAGAGCACGGGTGGTGGAATACAAATAGGATCAATGAAGGAAGGAGAGCTGAGTGCGAGGAATTTTTGCGATCTTCCTGTTACTCGTGATGATAGTCTCGGGCGCGGCCACGGTTGCCCTGATGCTCTATCTGTTCGGTGTAATAGGATGATGTTTCAGGTGCGATGATAGATTTTGGCCAATATATTGGAGACTGATCCATGAGTACACACTGTGTAGTGATCTGTAATGGAAGCCGGGCACGTTTCTTTACCCTGGAACAGGCGGAGACACCGGGAGAATCCGGCCCCAATCTGGTGGAACGCAGCGATCTGGTGAACGCCGAGGCCATGGCCTCCGGCAAGGATACCTGGACCGAGACCAAGAGTGGGCGCAATACGGCGCCGGGCGCCGGCGGCGCCCATGGTTACGACGATCACCGCGATCAGCATGAGGATGAATTCATGCGCCGCTTTGCCGGTGAGGTGAGCGCCGAGGCCGTGCGCCTGCTGCAGTCCAGCAAGGCGAAGTGCCTGGTGCTGGCGGCTTCCAGCCGCATGCTGGGTTTTCTGCGCAATACGCTGGAGATCCCCGCCACGGCGCAGGTGGAGGTCAAGGAGGTAGCCAAGGATCTCATCAAGTTCAGCGTCCAGGACATCCACGAGAACCTCAGCGACGCGGGCTTGCTGCCCGCACGCAAACGGGCCCTGGCCTGATCCCGTCAATCTGGAGCGGGTGATGGGAATCGAACCCACGTTCTCAGCTTGGGAAGCTGATGTTCTACCATTGAACTACACCCGCTGATTTGCTGGATAGATGATAGTGTACTGAAGAATGCGGGGGGTGTGCCACTATCTGATGGTAAAGGGATGCTGATGGCCAAGGCTGGTGGGTATCAGGTATTCACAGCATTAATCATCCGAGTTTCCAGTGAAATCTAAATTATATTGGGATCTAAGGAAGCTCAGGCCTTCCCTAAGCATTACAGTAATGGAAGCAGTTATGCCCACGCATGATAAGTGAGAAATAGATGAGCGCTCTGAAGGTTAGTAAAAAGGGTCGGGAATTGATAAAGATGTACGAGAAAATGGCCAGAGCAGGCTATGAGCGTGTTGATCAACAGCGAGTTGATGTCGCGTTTTCTGACTTTGAGCTTAGGGCGTACAGGGCTCAAATAGCTTCAATTTTTAATCAATACTCCATTTCAACGATATTAGATTATGGTTGTGGCGGTTCTGATTGGCGTGCTAGTGGTTTCGATGAGGTGTCGGACCAGTCGGCGGTAGAATATTTCGGGCTCCAGAATGCCTACCGATATGAGCCTGCCCGGGATATAGATGAAAGGCGTCAGGTTGACTGCGTTGTTTCATTTGATGTTCTCGAGCATATCTTTATTGCTGATGTGCCGGCTGTGCTCAGGGACATGTTCTCCTATGCATCAAAGTTAATGATTCTCAATGTTGCTTGTTATCCGGCTGCTGCTAAGCTGCCAAATGGTGAAAATGCCCATATCACAGTACGCCACCCAGTCTGGTGGAAAGGAATGGTTGATTGTATTTCAATCGAATATCCAACTACCTCGGTATGCTTGATATGTTCAGTTGGATGGAGAAAGAGCAGTATGTTTCCTGTGTGGAATGCAAATAAGTGGCAAAAGGGTAAATCTTTTGTAGTAGAGATGTGATCTGATGGCTTGAGCCTGTTCATTTTTTACCCTGGCAGCTTGCGATGCTCTGTCTCCGGCGTCCTACAAAACAGGTGAAAATTATGGAAATCTTTGTTAACGGCGAGAGCCAGCAGGTGAGCGATGGTCTGAATATTGCCGAGGTATTGCATATGCTGGGGCTGAAGGGGAAGCGGGTGGCGGTGGAGGTCAACCGGGAGATCGTGCCGCGCAGCGAACATGCGGTCTGGAAGCTGCGGCCCGGAGACCGGGTTGAGATCGTGCAGGCCATCGGTGGAGGGTAAACGCGGTTATTAACCCGGCAACCATATATATCGTATTCAGGACTTCAGGCCTGTGCTGGAACAAGGCGCGGTGCGCAGGCAATAGTGATTCTATTGGCAAGCGCCGCAACGCGGTGCCGGCGCAGGCCTGAAGTCCCTAACAGATTGATATTAAAAGACAGGCCATTGCGTGCCGTCCCGCTGACTGCG
>JALSGV010000002.1 GCA_026982565.1 Gammaproteobacteria bacterium | reverse complement strand
AATACAACGGTGCAAAATAAGGCCGGTGGCGTCAATGACATCATCAGCGGCCTCTCCAAGGGCAGTGGCGCCTGTTTCATCGCCACGGCGGCCTATGGCAGCTACCTCGATCCCCATGTCATGGCATTGCGCCATTTTCGTGACGACTACCTGCTCACCAACGCGGTTGGACGGGCCCTGGTTGCCTTCTATTACCGCACCTCGCCCCCCATCGCGAGCTACATCAGCGAACGTGAGACGCTGCGCACACTGACACGCTGGGTATTGACGCCCGTGGTGTTAGTCGTCGAATATCCACTGGGCGGCGCGTCGCTGCTGCTACTGTTCGCTGGCATGGCCTATCGCCGCAGAATAAAGGAATGACGGGACAGGACTGGGAGGCAAGTTACCGGGCCGTCGATAATCTTTTTGGAACCCGCCCCAGCACCCTGCTGCAATCCTGCGCCAGTCTCCTCTCTCCCGGACAAAAGGCCCTGGCCATAGGCGATGGAGAGGGGCGCAACGGAGTCTGGCTGGCCGAACAAGGACTGGAGGTTCTGTCAGTGGACCTCTCACCCACGGCCCTGCGGCGGGCCCGTGATCTGGCCGCGGCGCGCAGGGTTTCCCTGGAAACCCTTTGTACAGACTTCTGTCAATGGCAGTGGCCCGTAGCCTCCTTTGACCTGGTCACCCTGATCTTCGTCCATCTTCCAGCAGCCCTGCGACATGAATTGCACCGTAATATGGCGGCGGCCCTGAAACCCGGGGGGCTTCTCATCATCGAAGTCTTTCACGTGGAGCAGTTGCGGTATGGTACGGGTGGCCCCAAGGACCCCGGCATGCTGTATGACGAAAATTTGTTGCTGGAAGAATTTGCCGGGCTGGAAGTACTGAAGATAGAAAGGGAAATGACCACCGTCGTCAAGGCAGGCGAGCCTGACGGAGAAGGCATGACCGTGCGCTTCGTCGCCCGGCGCCCTGCCGCGGCCAGATAAGCCGCGGCAGGGCGGGAAAAGTCATATCCGGTGTATCCGGCGTTTCGAGACAGCCACGCCCCATAACAGCAGCGGCAACAGGACAAACGGGTTCAGCATGCCACTGCCGCCACCGCCACCGCCACTGACCTTGCCAGCCGCCCCCAGGGCCAGCCGGGTGGCCGGATCGCCAATGAAGGTAAAGATATCCAGGTTTTCAGCATTGGCGCGGCCCTCCGTCACGGCCTGCACCTTGGCCAGCGTCGCCGCCTCGCCGAGGCGGGTCACGCCCTGCTCTATGATAAGAGAAAAAAGGTTGGCGCCTATCCACTTCTGTTCGGAGGGATAGGCCAGGGAGGCGGGACTCCACATGGCGATGGCCCCGCCGCCCGCGGGATGGAACAACAAGGCCTCGGAAAGGGGGATATCGAAGAACTGCGATATGCCTGATCCATCGGGCAGGGGGAAAACCCTCCCCTCGCTGGGCTGGGCGAAAAGGCCGTTGAGGCAGTTGAAGGCCACGAAAAACGGCAGGGCGCGGTCATTAATCAGGGTGTTCTCGGCCTCCGCCGAATTCAAGATCTCGAAACCGGCGCTGGCGATCCAGCCATTGACGTTGCCATGGCCGAAGTAGCTGGCCATCACGACGCCTTCCCCGTTGATGATCCCCCTGAAATCACCCTTGGCCAGGACTTTCTCGCCGGCGCCGTAATCATTCAAATCGACGCGCAGCGGCCTGTACCCCCGGGGTATCACATAGTCCGCCAGCCAGGCATCGGACTGCTCGGCAAAACGGGGTTCATGATCGCCGGAAGTCATCAGAAAACGGGTCTGCCAGGTCGCTGCCGCCCCGGTTTCATAGGCGATGATCTTGTCCACCACGAGACGGATATCGTCGGTATTCTTGGCGGGGATGCGCCCGATATACATCACAGGCAGATTATCCCCTCCCACTGTCACGAACCAGTTGTCGCTGGGGCTTTCGCCAAAATCGGCGGCCTCGGCGGCGTAGGTGGGCACGAACTGACTTCGGAGGCCCTGCTCCGTGTTGTAATAATCCTTGTAATCCAGGCTGGCGTCCCCTATCAACACCACGAACTGAGGCGCCGGGTTCCAGTTGTCGTAGGCATGGCGCAGGAAGTCCTTGATGGCCACGGGCGTGAACAGACCGGCGGAAAAGCTGTCGTAGATCTCCCGGGTGGTGACCACCTCGACCTGGTAGCCGTCATTGCGGCGGTGCTGGGCGAGACGGTCGATGTCCGGCCCCAGGAGGTCCTCGTGGGTAATGATGACATAGTCGGCGCCCTTGTCCGGCGCCGTCAGGGTGGGGGCCTGCTCCTGGAAAGAAATACCATCGGACAGCGGAACAAGCGCCGCCTCCCCCGCCACCCGATAGCGCTTCGTCTCCCCCGCCAGAAAAAAATCGGAGAAGCTCGCCACCCCATCCGCACCGGCCTGTAATACGACCCGCCTGACGCGAGCGGGATCCGTAATATCGTAGGCATGTATGTTACTGCCCGGCGCAAAGTTGGAAATGGCAAAGTTTACCCGGCCGTCACCCTGGAAGCTGAACGCCAACTGATCACTCTCGGCCACGAAGGCGCGGTCGTATTCGATCTCGATCCAGTTCACATAGGCACTGTCAAGGGTCACGTTCGGCAGACCGCCCTGGGTGAAAGACACGGTATTGTCCCCCGCCAGCAGCAGGCTGGAAGCAATGGTAAATTCCTGGACAACATCCGTCGCGCCGTCCCACATCACGTCGCCCACGAAAGCGCCATTGAGCATGATGCGCGTTCTGTGGTCGGGGTTGAATGTGGCAATATCCGTCGCCCCGTGCAGGGCGACCCTGATAACGGCGGATGTACTGCTGGAAATATTGCTGAGTGTCACCGGAAAAGCGCGTGTATCCCCCGCGGTCAGCCTTTCCCCCCAGAACCAATGGTCCTTGCCGGCCCCGTCGGGCATGGCCTGCCAGTAAGTCCAGTTTTTTTCAAAGTGTTTTCTGGCCCGATAGACGGGCTCGGGCGCCCCCGTTGGCGGATCTGCCTGCCATGGAACCGCCCGTTGCGTTCCGCCGTCCGTATCCAGCCAGTAGATATTGGTCTCCGTGTATTTGAACTCGGGATCGCCGCCACCCACGGGCTGACCATAGAACTCAATGTGATCACCCGTTTCAAAGAAGCCATTATTGTTGGCATCGATGACCGTCATGGCCACCTCGAAACCGCGGTTATAGAGGCGCAGTTGCTCCACGGCCACCGGCTGGGACAGGCCCAGCGCATCGAAAGCGGCAGTATGGATGCCCTCCTGGCTGACCGGCAGGCGCGCGGGCAGGGCCCAGGCGGCCGCGGATACCCCCCCCAGCAGGGACAGCATCAGCCATTGGAGCAATTTTCGTCTAAACATCGATTCACCAAAGAATGTGGGCCAGAGAAGCAGCCCACGGCGTCATGCGCCACGCGGGTTTACAGAACGGTCAGGCGGCAGCTTCGAGATCCCCGGAGTCCGCGCTGCCGGTCTCCTGTCGGGTGACATCTGAAGAACCCAGGGATTTTGACGGTGCGGCGCTGGCGCCCCACTCTTTGACCTCCAGGCGATAGTCATAGGCCTTGCCGGCCTGCGCCGTGTTGTCGCTGAAACGGTACAGGTAACGTCCGCCATCGTCCTGGCCATAATTGGGCACAAAGTTGACTACGGTTGTATAGCGGTCCTTGCCGCGCTCTGAACGATGGAGCATGAAGCCCCTTACGCGCAGGTCGGAAACCTGCCAGGTAACCACCTTCCTGCCGGCCTCTTCGACTATCTGCAGCGCCGTCAGCCTCAGGATCTCATTGTCCCGCGCTTTCACGCGATCGACCTGTACGACATTGCCCTTGCCATCCGTAATGGACACCGAGAAAGCATTGGAGGGATGCTCGCCTGCCCCGCTGGCCATGGAATATCGGAGGCCATTGTTTTGAGTGCGTATGGCTGCACCATCATACAAAGCTGCCGGGGCGCTGGTGTGACGGACCTGGAAACGGCGCTGACCATCCGCTGCCGCCTGCCTGCTTGGGATTACGCTGGATCCGGCGCCCGCTGCCGCCATGACCTGCCTTTGATGGCCATCTCTGGCACCGGCGGTACCAGCCAGTTCATCACGATCACCTGCAGCCGGCTTAAGCAACGTGACATTCCCAGCCGCAAGCAGTCTCAAGCTGGACCCGCTCCCGGCAGTGTTGGGTTGCCAATCGGGCTTCACAAGCGTGTTCCTCCCAGGCGAAGAGGCTGCAGTCTGAATATCCTCGGCATTACTGCCCGGCGCTCTGGCCAGCACATCATAATTACTTCTCATTCCGCGGCTGTCGACATCCTGCAGGCGGTAGTAATAATCGCGCCCCGGCTGGACATTGAAGTCCGTAAAGGTGTAGGTCATGGTCAGGCCAGGCCCACCCCGGGCCGGGATCATGGAAGGCGTAATGGGCGCAAAGGGACCATCAGGAGAATCACTGCGCAGCAGGAAGAAGCCTTCATTGTTAATCTCCGAGGAAGTAACCCAGCTCAGATCGACCTGCCGCTCCCTGTGAATGGCGGAAAAATCCCGCAATGTAATGGCGGTGGAGGACTCCTGCGCCACGGCAAAGGGTGAGAGACTGCTGGTGATGCCGCAAACCGTGTTGTTATCCGTATCCAAGGTCGACGTCAGACTCTCCCAGCCGATGGCGGTGGTATTCCAGTGCAGCAGGACCAGGGATCGCTCCGAGCTGAACAAGGTCTCATCATAGGGCACACAGACCTCCACATTCCCCGTAAAGACAGCCGTGGTGCTGATGTTGAGAAATTCAGTCTGAGTCCCAAAACTGAAACCCGGCGGAGGCGCGGGCACGGTGCTGATGACAGCCGCCGTCGAGCTGCCCGAGACAGTGACATTGTCGAAGGTCATCTTGACGCCCAGGCCTGGCGTCACCTGTACATTGACGCCCACCTGGGTAAAGCTGTCGGCAATGTTGACGACAATGCTCACGGTTCCCTGAGAAGAGGCGCCGTTGCCATCGCTCACCGTGTAAGTGAAGGTATCCGTGCCGTTGAACAGGGGCGGCGGCGTGTAGGTGAAGGTACCGTTGCCATTGTTCACAACTGTACCGCCGTTTGCAGAGACTGTATCCGCGCCAGTGATAGTGAGACTGTCACCATCGACGTCGATATCGTTGTTGAGCACGTTACCCGTTGTCACCGGCACATCACGATCCGTCACGGCGCCATCGGCGACTGCCGTCGGCGGGTCATTGCTGGGCGTGACGGTAACGGCTACGGTACCCTGGCCGGAACCGCCGTTGCCATCACTAATGATGTAGTCGAACCAGTCCGTACCGAAGAAGTCGGGTCGCGGCGTGAAGGTGAAGGTGCCATCGCCATTGTCGATCACCGTGGCGCCGAACACCGAGGTCGTTGCTCCAGTGACGGTCAGGATATCACCTTCCACGTCCGTATCGTTGAGCAGCACGTTTGCCGTGGTGACCGTGCCGTCCTCGGCCACGGTTGCCGTATCATCCACGGCGACCGGCGGATCGTTCACCGGGGTTACAGTAATGGTGATGGTCGCGGGCGTGGAATCGAAAACACCATCGTTGACGATAAAAGTGAAGCTGTCCGTCCCGTTGAAATCCAGATTGGGTGTATAGGTGACATTGGGCGCCGCACCACTCAGCACGCCATTGAGGGGCTGTGTCGCAAGACTGTAGGTCACGGGCAGCCCCTCGGGATCACTGCCCGTCAGGGTGATGGCCAACGGCGCCTCCTCTGCCGTGGTCACGCTTTGCGGGTCGGCTACCGGCGGGTTGTCCGCCGCAATAACCGTAATGGTGACCGTACCGACCGCCGTGCCGCCATTACCGTCACTCACCGTGTAAGTGAAGGTATCGGTGCCGCTGAATGCCGCGGCCGGCGTGTAGGTGAAGGTGCCATTGCCATTGTTGAGCACTGAGCCGCCATTGACGGAAAGCGTATCAGCGCCGGCCACGCTCAACACATCGCCATCGATATCCGTGTCATTGAGCAGGACATCGCCCGTTGTCACCGCGGTATTCTCATCCGTCGTCGCCACATCGTCTACGGCCACAGGTGGGTCGTTGGCGCCGCTGATGGTAACAGTGAGTGTCGACGTGCCGGTATCTCCATCGCTGTCACCGATGATGTAAGTAAAGACGTCATTCAGGGTCTGTCCCACGGCCAGTGCCTGCACGGCGGTGTTGGTGTTATCGAGCTGATAGGTGAATGTGCCGTCACTGGCCCAGGTCAGGGTTCCGTAGAGACCAACGACCGTGCCCGTTGTATCGCCGCCCACATCGATGACGGTGAGACTGGTCAACGGATCCTCGAGGTCGCTGTCATTGGCGCGCATGTCGCCGCTCACCGTATCAGGCAGGGCATCCTCCGTAATCGCCGCCGCATCGGGATTCGCCACCGGCGGGGTATTGACCACGATGGCCACGCTGCCGCTGTCATTGAGGTTGTTGGGGTCGCCTTCCGTTGCGGTGGCCGTCGCCGTATTGGTGATGGTGGTGCCCGCCGTGCCTGTATCGACCGAGGCCGTGATATTCAGGGTGGCGGTCGCGGTATTGAGCAGGCTGCCTATGGTCCAGGCGCCACTGAGGCTGTCATAGGCCCCGCCGCCGTCATCGGATACATAGGTCACGCCCACGGGCAACAGATCACTGACGACGACCCCCGTGGCATCGTTGGGGCCGCTGTTGTCGACGGTAATGGTATAGACGATCAAGCCATTTTCCGCGGGACCGGGGTTATCGACTGTCTTGACGACGCCCAGGTCGGCGGCCACACCGACCGTGATGTCCACGGCACCGATATCATTCAGCGTATTGGGATCGCCCTCCGTTGCGGTTGCGGTTGCGGTATTGGTAATCAGCTGGCCCGTGGTCCCGCTGTCCACGGTTGCCGTGATGGTCAGCGTTTCGGTGGCCGCATTCAACATGGTTCCGATGATCCACTCGCCCGTTCCACTGTTGTAGGCCCCTACACTGGGCGTGTCCGCGACATAGGTGACACCCGCAGGCAGCAGATCCGTCAGGGTTACATTGCTGGCATCGTTGGGACCATTGTTGGTAATGGTCACCGTATAAATAATGGTGCCGCCTTCAATGGGCGCGGCATTGTCCACGGTCTTGGTGATCCCCAGATCGGCCGCCAGCACCGTCAGCGCCGCGCTGGCGCTGTCGTTGCCGGGCGTCGGATCCGTGTCCGCCGTGCTCGCCGTCGCCGTGTTGGTGATGGTCGTCCCCGCCG
>JALSGV010000001.1 GCA_026982565.1 Gammaproteobacteria bacterium | reverse complement strand
TGGCCTGATATTCCACGCCCACCTTGATGGTGTTGGTATCATCCCAGCCGAAACCGGGGCCTCCGCTGGAACCAAGAGGCGGGTTGTTCAGCTGCGAGTTGGCAATGGACTTCACGTCGCTGTAGAAGATGCGGCGGTAGTCCAGCATCAGCTTCATTTCCGGCGTTACCTGGAAAGCCACGCCGAGCTGCAGGTTGGCCGGAATGTCAAAGTCGCCACCCTCGGCAAACAGGCCGCGGTATTTCTTGAACTTCGACATCCACATCTTGGTCTGATAGGAAGCCCCGAAGCTGACCCAGTCAGCCGGCTGCAACTGAATGCCCAGCCGCACACCGCCACCGTAGGAGTAGCTGTAGCCACGGTTGGTCAGGTTGTTGGGATCACTGGACATGCCGGCGAAGGCTTGCAGCCCATAGGCCTTGAAACGCTGGATGGCGAACACTGGCGCAATACCGATGCTGAAGCCATCCGTGAGCTTACGTGCATAACCGGCGGAGATGAACATCTGCATCAGATCCACGCCCAGCTTGCCGGTGCCGCAGAGGGCGTTGTAATTGCCAGCAGGAACACCAGGCCCACAAACATTGGCAGCGCGTGCATACAGCCGGTCATATGTTGTATTCATGCCGCCATTGCCGAAGATGGAGAAGGCAATAGCGGAATTGGCATCAAGTTGGCGCACATAAGCCGACGTTGGAACTGGGAAGATGTTCTTCTTGCTTTTTTCCGTTACGCCCGGAGGCAACATGGCTGTGCCATTGGCAGAATACTTGCGGAAGGGCATGAACAGGGACAGGCCCATGTTGAACTGGTCGCCAATGCCCACGAGGCCGGCGGGGTTGAGCGAGATGACGGTGGCATCCTCGGCAGAGGCGACACCGGCACCGGCCAGGGCCTTGTGGCGCAGGCCGTAGGCGTGCTGGAAATAGCCCTCGGTGGCCAGGGCATCGCCCGCCACCATCGCCACACCGGCGGAAAGTGCCGCCACGGATGCAACGGAACGC